>JADGAQ010000116.1 GCA_015231925.1 Magnetococcales bacterium | reverse complement strand
CCGTCTTGCGCCTTGCCAGGAACCAAAATCTGGCAAATGTCAACACGCCCTAGGCATACGGGGTGACCGAGGAAGCTCTCAAGCTCTAAATTTTGCCTTTCAATATTTTATCCTTTAAGCATCAAAAAAAGGAAATGTTCTATCTTTTGACGTTTTATTTTTACTTGTCTGGATTGGTTAAGATGTTATTAGTGTCTTTTTATAGACTATTTTACAAAACGTGAAGCATTTATTCAAAAACGATCAAAACAAAACATTAAAGGATAGAACATTTCCTTTTTTTGATACTTAAAGGATAAAATATTGAAAGGCAGTAAATTTAGAATATTTTGTGTCCTGGCACGTGGGGTTTTGTAATTCGCTCACTCGCTGGATAAGCCAATATAAAGCTCCTCCAATACCATCCCGCTGCGCCGCAGTCGCTCCAAATCATCCCGCGCCGTTCGGGCAATCCCCGCCAACAGCCGCTCCAAACCCGGACTTTCGGCGTGAATCTTCTCCCCCGGATTGATATCCAGATCATGAATTATCCCCGCCAGACGGTTCAACCCCGGATTCTCCAAACCCAGACGACGCACCATCACCTCGAAGCTGCACTCCTCTCCTTCGTGACTGAAGGCCCCACCCGGCATGTCGAAAGCCACCTCCCCCGGCTTGAGCCCCGCTTCCCAACCCTCCACGAAACGGAAACGGGCCTCGGCGTCGATGAAACGACGGATCAGCCAGCCGCAAGCCATGCGGTCCACCTGGAGTCCGGCGCGGGTCACCCATACCCGGCCACGAAAATCGGCGGCGCCGGGTTGTTGCCTCCCCTCCCCGTCTGCGGAATTTCGCGCCAAACGGCTCAACAGGCTTTCCAGCCCGGTCAACATCCCCCGAAGCCTCTCCCCCGCCTCCGCCCCGAAAAAATCGAGGCGTGCCACCGCCTCCGCCCGCTTTTGCAGCCCCGAAAGAGCCGCCCGGAGCCCCTCAAGCTCCTCATGCCCCCCTGCGCTCAGGGTTTGCCGCAACGCCTCCGCCTGCTCCAGCAGCGGTCGGTAATCCGCACTGCGCGTTGCGTCGAAAACGGCCCGAATGCCCGCGTCCACCCCACTTCCCAGGAACAACGCCTCCCCCACGAAGGCTTTGCCACCCCCCGCCTCCACCTCCTGGGCCAGCCACATGAAACTCTCCCGCGCCGAGGCAGAGTCGGGCAACAGATAGACCGAATTCTTTAGCGCCACCGCTCCCAACGCCGTCAGCCGATTGGCCACCTTGTTGCGCAGATAGGCGGGCCGGGGGGGGATGTTGTGTATCAGCAGGGTCCATCGCTGTCCGGGCATGGGCATCTCCAATAGTGCAATTGCTACATTTGCTTTGACTATAACAGAGCAGTTGCTATAACATTCTTGCCAACATTCTTCAAGCGTGTCCCGCTCAGGGCGGTTCCATGGCGTTTACCGAGAGGAGAGAAAACAATGAAAGAGGCTTCCCTCATGGCGGCCAAGTTGATGGCGGCCTCCATGCGCACGGCGCCCAAGGCGGGCGGCAAGGATTTTCTCGAAATCGTGGTGCTGGATGACGAGGAGGTGCTGAAGCGCATTGCCGACAAAATGGCCGAGTATGCCCCGGACAGCACCAACGAACCTTTCTGGTTGCGGGATGCGGCCAATATCGCCGCCTGCGATGCCCTGGTGCTGGTGGGTTTGCGTCGCTTCACCACGGCGGGATACGATTGCGGGGGCTGTGGTTATCCGACCTGTGCGGCCTTCAGCGCCGCACGGGAGGAGAAGGTCAAGGAGATGGGCTACACCGGGCCCCACTGCGTGATGCGCATGTTTGATATCGGCGTGGCGCTGGCCTCCGCCGCCAAAGTGGGCAGCATGCTCAGTATCGACAACCGGGTGCAGCAGCGGGTGGGCGCGGCAGCGCGGGCCCTGGGACTGATCGCCGCCGAGGTTGTGATGGGCATTCCGTTGGGCGTCTTCGGAAAGAATATCTTTTTCGATCGCGTCAAGCACTGAATGATGCGGCCAAAAGGGTCGAAGGGGTCCGAGGGGTGATCCGTTGGCCCCTCGGAGCCCCGACTCCTCGATTTTCGTTACGGTTCCCCATCCCGGAGATGCCATGAGTGCCACGTCACCCGCCCTGATCTTCGGATCGTTGTGTTCCGTCAGCTTTCTGGCCCGTTTTTCCTACGCCCTGGCCCGCAATCCGGTACTGCCCCTCTTCGCCCTCTTTCTGGGCGCCGGTCCCGAAGCCGTGGGGCTGGCGGTCGGCATCTCCACCGTCACCGGCATCTTTTTCAAACTGCCCGCCGGATCCCTCTCCGACGTCATCGGACGGCGTCGCACCATGCTGGCCGGTCTGCTCTTCTTCGCACTCATGCCCTTCGCCTATCTGGCCATCACGGAATACCAGCACCTGGTCATGGTGCGCTTTCTCCACGGGCTGGCCACCGCCATCTACGGCCCCGTGGCCATGGCGGTTGTGGCGGACATCGCGGGCAGCCGCAAGGGGGAGTGGCTCTCCTGGTTCTCCTCCGTGGCCATCATCGGGACACTGCTGGGAGCCCCGGTAGGCGGTTTCCTGCTCTCCTGGGCCGGGCCGGAGGGGCAGCCCCCCCGATGGGCCTTCGACACCATCTATCTGATCTGCGGCATCACCGGAACCCTGGCCCTGCTGCTGGCCTTGCGTTGGCTGCTGCAACACGAAGAGGTGGCGCACGCCTCTCCCGGAGAGCGCTTTCGCCGTTTCATCTCGGGGATTCGCGAGGTCGGCGGAGACCGAAGGGTGGTGCTGACCTCCGGCATGGAAGGTCTGCAAAACCTGGCCATGGGCGCCCTGGAAGCCTTTCTGCCCCTCTTTGCCGTCGGGGTGGCGGGCCTCAGCGCCTTTCAGGCCGGTCTGCTCTGGGGCGCTCAGGTGGCTGCGGTGCTGCTGGCCAAACCGATCATGGGGCGCATTTCGGACCAGCGGGGCCGCAAACCCCTGATTCTCGGGGGTATGGTGGCCTGTGCGGCGGCCATCGCCGTCATTCCCGCCCTGCAGGGTTTCTGGATGCTGCTGGGCCCGGCCCTGCTCTTCGGCCTGGGAGAAGCCCTGGTCACCTCCTCCACGGCGGCGCTGGTGGCTGACATCTGCAAAGAGAAACACTACGGCACGGCCATGGGGGTCTTCGGCACCCTCTTCGACGTGGGCCACGCCTCCGGACCCATTCTCGGGGGGGTGCTGGTCGGGGCCTTCGGCTACCAGACGGCCTTTCTGGTCATTGCGGCCCTGATGCTGGCCTCACTGCCGCTCTTTCACTTCGGCATGTCGTCGGCCCAAACGGAAACGCCGTGAAACGAAATGGCCTTGCCGGAGAGAGTCCGACAAGGCCATTCGAAATCGAATCCGTTCAGGCATACGGGGGTTCGGGGGGGATTATCCCCCCCGACGGGTCCAGGGCAGCGCCCTGGGACTTGTCCTCTCGCCGTTGAGGCGATCATGCTGCGTGGAGTCCTAGGGCGTGTTGACATTTGCCAGATTTTGGTTCCTGGCAAGGCGCAAGACGGTGAGGAAGCGGAGTGTAGCTCGCCTACATGAGCATTCCGAACCGGATTGCAACGCGGCCAGGGGCCGAAAGATGGTGAATGTCAACACGCCCTAATGAGTTGCTCGAATTCATTTCGACCAATTACATAACCGAGAAGAAATATGCGAGATCGACATAAGCAAATAATTACGGAAAAGTCAAAGGATAGAACATTTTCTTTTTTTGATATTTAAAAGATAAAATATTGAACGTCATAGAATTTAAAATAAACTCCCGCCTTGCGGCGGGAGTTTTGCAACGCTCCTCATTTGAAAAAGGCAATCGCCCCCGATAACCGTTCCGCCTCCTCGCGCAACGCCTGCGCCGAGTCGGAGAGATGTTCCGCCGCACCCGCATTGCTCTGAATCACCTGGTCCAACTGGCCGATGGCGGCGTTGATCTGACCGGCCCCCTGACTCTGCTCCTGACTGCCGGTGGCAATCTCGTGGACCAGTCGCGCCGTCTCCTGAATATCCGGAACCAGTTTGCCGATGATCTCACCCGCCTTTTCCGCCACCTGCACGGAAGAGGCGGAAAGCTCCCCGATCTCACCCGCCGCCGTCTGGCTGCGCTCCGCCAGCTTGCGCACCTCCGCCGCCACCACCGCGAAACCCTTGCCGTGCTCCCCGGCCCGAGCCGCTTCGATGGCCGCATTCAGCGCCAGCAGATTGGTCTGCCGGGCGATCTCTTCGATAATGGCGATCTTGCCGGCAATCTGCCGCATGGCCTCCACCGCCTCCGCCACCGCCTGACCACCGTTCTCCGCATCCTGCGCCGCCTGCCGCGCCAGGCCTTGGGTGGCCACGGCATTTTCGGTGTTCTGCTGAATATTGCCGCTCATCTGCTCCATGGAAGCCGAGGTCTGCTCGATGGCCGCCGCCTGTTGCGCAGCCCCCTCGGAAAGGGCCTGCGCTGTCGAGGCCATCTCCACACTGCCCCCCTGAACCCGATGGGTGGCCTCCTGGATCTCCGTCACCACCCCCTGCAGCGTCGAGGCCAGTTGACAGGTTCCCTTCACCAGCTCTCCCAGCTCATCCCCCCGCTCCAGCTCGCACCGAATACGCAGATTGCCTTCCGCAAGGGTCATCAAACTCTGCCGCGCCACGCGCAAAGGCTCGCTGATGTGCCGAGTGATGCCAACCCCCAGTACCAGAGCCAGCAGCAGGCCCGCCACCATGCCCGTCACCGTGGTGCGTGTCGCCGACTGCGAGGTCGCTTCCGCCGCCGCGACCATCCCCGACATGGCCGTCGCCGCCTGTTGGCGAACGTCGGCCAGCATGGCCGACATCTTCTCACCGACTTCAGCCATACGGATCTCCACATCCCGCCGTTTGCGCTCCAGCTCACTCATGTCGCGCCCCGCCTTCATCAAGCGGGCCGCCTGTTCCTGAAAGCGGCCATGGTTGGCATCCAGCTTCTCGACCACCTCCCGCAAGGCCGGAACATCCACCCGGGCGATAGCCCCCTCCTCGGTCTGGGCCCCGTTGCGCAAGGCATCGATCCATTCATCGAAGGTTTTGATCGTCTCGGCGAAGCCCCGGTCCGCCGCCTCTCTCTCCTTCCCTTCGGCAGCATTCAGATAGGCTTCCAGGAAATAACGCGATTCGGCCAGAGTCACCTTGATCTCCATGGACATGTCGGCCCAGGTATTCTCCACGGCGATGATTCGCACCCCATCCACCTTTTTGCTCAACAACTCCTGGATGCGCTCCTTGACCTTCTCCTCCAGTTCGGAGGCCATCTCCACCGTCTCTTTGAAAAGGGCCTCCAGCTCCTTACGGGCCTGCCCGAGTTGGGCGCGGGCCTGGAAGATGGCCGAGGTGTGTTCCCTCACCAGTTTCATCTGGGGTTGCAGGGCGTTGTTGTGCAGTTCGTCGGCCTGAGCCACGCGGGCGCGAATGGACTCCGGAGCCATCGGGATCTCGCGTCCCTCCGCCTGCCCCCCTTTGCTCAAGGCATCCGCGAGGGCGTCGTAGCGCTTCACCAGCTCTTCATGCGCCACCCAGACACGGTCCAGAGAAGCGTTCTCCAAGGTCAACATCATCTGGGAGAGGAGATGGAGATCGTGACGCACCACCCGCGACATCTCGTGGGCCGCATCGCCGAAGGGGGTGGTTGCCACCAGCTCCCCCGTCCTGGCCCGCATTTGTCCCAGGCTGCTCCAGCCGATTCCGCCGACAACCAGCAACAGCGCGGCCAGCACGAGGTAGGATGCTATTAATTTCACTCCAATGGATAAACCGTTCAGCTTCACACCTAACCTCCGGATTCGTCTATTTTCGGATTTTTTGAAAAACTGAAACTATTGCGTCCATGTTCCTTCACCCAATACATGGCCATATCGGCGCAGGCCAGAAGCGGATTGGCCTCCCTGGCATGTTCGGGAAAGAGGGCGATGCCGACGGAAGCTCCAACGTGAACCATTTTCCCGCCCACATCGATGGGTTGGGAAACGCTTTGCACGATCTTTTCCGCCACCAGTGCCGCCGCTTCGGCGCCGGGGACGGTGGAGAGAACGATGGCAAACTCGTCCCCGCCCATGCGGGCCACCAGATCGGAAGCGCGCAGACACTCCCGGATGCGCTGGGTGGCGGTGACCAGAACCTGGTCACCGGCGGCATGGCCCAGGGTGTCGTTGACCTCCTTGAAACGATCCAGATCAACGAGCATGAGGGCCAGAAGATCCCGGGTGCGGGTAGCCAGGGCCAGGGACTGACTGAGATGCTCGGCGAACAGCACCCGGTTGGGCAGGCCGGTCAGGAGATCGTGGTGAGCCAGATGCTGCAGCCGCTCCTCCAGTCCCTTGCGTTCCAGAATACCGGCCAGGGTGAAAGCCAGACTGGCCAGCAGATCCTCCTCTTCGGCGTTTTGGATATGTCCGCTGTCCAGATAAAGCAGCATGACCGCCTGCACCCTCCCCCGCAGGAAAATGGGAACCCCGTAGTGGCCATGGGCTGAAAACCCCTCTCCGTGGGTATCATGCCCCGCATCCCCCCAGGGGGAAAAGAGCAGCCTGCCTTCGGCTGCGACCCGTTCACAGAAGTGGCGCTCTTGGTCCACCACCTCGTCGGGTTGAACATTCCCCTCAACCAACCCGTGGCAGGCGATCAGCTGCATGGGACCGCCTTTCTCCCCCACCAGGAAGAAGGCCCCCTTGTTCTGCAGATGCAGCCACGGAATGGTCAGAATGATGTGCAGCGCAACCTCCATCTGACGCGCCAGGGAGAGCGGCTCCAGAGAGGTCTCCAGCAAGGCGCTCATAGCCAGACGGGAAGCCAGGGAGCGAATCTGACCCTCCTCCAGCCTCTGCAAATCCTCTCCCATGCGCTGCATGGCGGAGAGAAGGATGCCGATCTCATCCCGGGGAATGGTTCCCATGCGGGCCTGCAAATTGCCGGAGGCAATCTCCTCGGCAAAACGGATACCCACCTTCAGGGAGGAGGTGATGGCACGGGTGACCAGAAAAACCAGAAGCCCCGAAAGGACCATGGCGAATACCACAAAACCGGCGTAGAAGCGCTCCGCCTGGCTGAGATACTCCCGTTGACTTTGCGTCTGGCTGGCGATGCGGCCCTCCACAAGGGCATGCAGACGACGAGCCAGCGGAACCAGGCGGGTTTCCGCCTCCCCCGCCTTATCGCTGATGGAGGGGCCCGCCTCCGAGGCAATTTCCCCAAAACACTCCAGATAATCGCGCACCCGCTGTGCCGCCTCCTGCCAGAGACCGCGGTTCGACGGCAGGTCCACCGCCTGCTGCTCCCGGATCAACCGGTCGAGGCGCTCCATCCAGTTTCGATTCAGCTCGACCCAACTTTGATCGTGTCGCAACAGGAAGTTCTTTTCGTTGCGACGGGCTTCCAGCAGCGACTCCTGCATCTGAACCAGGCGATCCTTCTCCTTTTCGAGCCCGGAAAGAGTCCGCAGATCCTGCCAGGCCATCCCGGCCAGCAGCAGTACCAGACTAACCATGGCCCCGAAACCCAAACCCAATTTGTGGTCGATATACATGCCGGTTATCCGTATAATCCTTCGAACTCGCCCCCGGCGCGGCGTCTCACCCGCACCTGTCGGCATATCCTAACAGCCGTAGGCCCCGTCGCAACCGAAAAAGCACACCCACCCGCATCAACCCGTATTATTCATAAATTTCCGCTGCAACCGGGCCCGGATCGGCCATGACGGCATCGCGCCCGCTCGACGATCCTCACCGTGGAAACGGCCACGATTCCGGTCGTCGAGGCGTCGCGCGCCTTGTCCTGATGCCCCCTGGCCGGCTTCGCGACGAAATATACGAACAAGACGGCATCAAATGGCGCCGAAGAATGCGTTGAAGCGGTGATGGGGCTTTCATGGTGCTTATCGATTTCGATTTCCCTATCATCTTTGATGGAGTTTACATTATCATTAGACAGTGTAACGCGGTATTATTGCTGCAAACTGCTATCCGGAGTCCTTCACATGGCGCAACGATCCACAGCGGACGCCTCCTCCACCCTGGACATGGAGACCGATGGTCGCACCCGGGCGGAGATCGAAAGAGAACTCGCGGCCCAACTGGCCGCGTTGGATGAGGACGACGCCCGTTCCGCGGAAACGCCCTCGCCGCCGCCCGGCGCCGTAGGGGACCATTCCGGCCCCATCGACGCCGACCTCGGCGCCGCCGCCACCCTGTTCCGTCATACCAACAGCCTTCTGGGCCAAAGCTTCGAGGCCGTCAAACGCGGAGACATCCCCCAACTGGATCCCCTGCAGGAGGCCACCCGGGAATTGGCCGCCTCCCTGCGACGCCAGCCGGACGCCCTGCTCACCCTGGCCCTGCTCAAGCGCAAGAACCACTACGCCTATCAGCACTCCCTGGGCGCCTCCATCCTGCTCATGGCCCTGGGTGATTTTCAGGGCGCCACCCCCGCCCAGATCTCGGACCTCGGCCTGGCCGGCCTGCTGCACGATATCGGTCGCATGGCCATTCCCGACGCCCTGTGGGACAAGCCGGATCCCTTCACCGACAAGGAGCGGCAGCTCGCCCGGCAGCATGTTCCCGCCACCCTGGAAATGCTGAAAAAAATCCCCAAACTGCCCAAGGTGGTCACCGAAGTGGCCGCCTGGCACCACGAACGCCTGGACGGATCGGGCTATCCGGCGGGTCTCTGGGGCGAAGCCATCGGGCCTGCCGGTCGCATGGCCGCCATCGTCGACATCTACGACGCCATGACCACCCATCGCTGCTATCGCGGCGCCGTGGTCCCCCCTCTGGTTCTCAAGACCATGCTGGGTCAGGCCGGCGTCCAGTTGGATCGCGATGTCCTGCAAGCCTTCATCCGCTGCCTGGGCATCTATCCCATCGGCTCGATGGTGCGTCTGGCCAACAATCTGCTGGCCGTGGTCATCCGCTCCAACCGGGAAGACCTGCTCTTTCCCACGGTTCGCGTCTTCATGGACGCCCGTACCGCGCGACGGGTCGCCCCCTACGAAATCAACCTGGCCGCCATGCGGGAGCTGCCCGGCGGATTCAGCATCCTCAAACACGAAGTGCCCTCCCGCTGGGGAGTCGATCCGGTGCAGGTCATGCCGCGCCCCGACTACTTCCAGCTCTAAAGGCTCCTCTCACCGTTATTTTTCCTCAACGAGGCGCCTCCCGCAGGGAGGCGCCTCGTTTTGGTTCGTCTGCCGTCCTTTCGGGAAATATTGCCTCCGTCGAGCTGCGGGAGTAATCTCCAGCCCATGTCGTTCCGTTGGCTTTTTTACCGTTTTTAGGAGTTCATGTTAAGGAACCCGGCCATGATCAAGAAAGTCCCCGTCGAAAAACTCAAGGTTGGCATGTTCATCCACGATTTCAACCACAAGTGGAAGGACCCCTGCTGCGCCGGCAAGGATCCGGGTTTTCTGCAAGGCCAGAAGAAGCTGGAAAACGAGACCCAACTGCAACTGGTGATCGACCACGGCCTGCGGGAGGTCTACATCGATACCGCAAAGGGACTCGATTGCGAGGAAGCCCCCACCAGTCAGGAGGTGGAAGCCCAGCTCGCCGCCCAGCTCGCCGCCCTGGATGACGAGGAGTTCGGCTCGGCCAAGCCGGTGCAGAAGGTCACCATGCTCAAGGAGCTGAACAAGGCCGCCGAGGTGAAATCCCAGGCCCGCCGACTGGTGGGCAACGTTCTGGAAGACGCCCGTCTGGGCAAACAGGTCGCCGTGGGCCCGGTGCGCGATTCGGTGCAGAACATGGTGGAATCGATGCTGCGCAATCCCGACGCCCTGTTGAGCCTGAGCCTCATCAAGCAGAAGGACGAATACACCTTCATGCACTCGGTGAACGTGGGGGTCTTCATGATCTCCTTTTGCCAGAGCCTGGGCTATACCTCCGAAGACGTGGTGGACGTGGGTGTCGGCGCGGTGCTGCACGACATCGGCAAGATGAAAACCCCGCCGGAGGTTCTCAACAAGGCGGGCAAACTCACCGACGACGAATTCAAGATCATGCGGCAGCATGTGACCTTTTCGAAGCAGATCCTGGAAAACTCCCCCGGCATCTCCGAAATCAGCATGCATGTGGCCTCCCAGCACCACGAACGCTACGACGGCTCCGGCTATCCCCTGGGCATCTCCGGGGAGGCCATCAATCCCTTCGGCCAGATGGCGGCCATCGTGGATGTCTACGACGCCATCACCTCCGACCGCTGCTACCACAAGGGCAACGATCCCCATCTGGCCCTGAAGCGCATGCTGGAATGGAGCAAATACCACTTCAACCCCACCCTCTACCAACAGTTCGTGCAGTGTGTGGGCATCTATCCCATCGGCACCCTGGTGCGGCTGGAAAACGGCTACCTGGCCGTGGTCATCATTCCCAACAAGGAGAGCCTGCTCTTCCCGGTGGTCAAGGTGGTGGCCGACACCAAAAAGAACAAACCGGTCCACCCGGTCGAAGTCAACCTCATGGAGCAGCAGGGCAAACCCGGCGGTTTCAAGATCGTCGGCTTCGAGGATCCCCTCAAGTGGGGTATCAATACCCGGCAGTTCCTGCCTTCGCCGGAAATTTTCGCCAATGTCTGACGGGTGTCAGCCTTTTGATGGCCTCACGGGGGATTCAATCCCCCCCCGTGAGGCCCCGAAAGGCGGCAAAAGGCCTGCGTGGCCGATGGCACAAGCCTTGCAACTCATTTCGGCATAACGATAACTGCTGCCGACCCTTCGAGAAGCTGGTCGGAGAGGAAACGCTCCTATCCAATCAGCTTCTCAAAATTTCACCCGGACCGGCGCAAAATTCCCTTTACCATCTCGTGCGGACAACCGATTCATAGATCAACGGATAGCGTATCCACCTCGAGCTTTTACGAAGTGAATGCCATGGTTACGGTCGCGTCGAATCAAATGGGGCAGACCAATTCCACCCCGGTGCGGACAACATCCTCCCGCACCGCCGCGCAGTCCGGCGGGGATCCACCCCCGGTGGCGTTGGAGTTGAAGGAAGTCAACGCATTGCCGCAGTCGGAAAAGGTCAACCGGGCTATCGAAGTATTGGTTGATCAGGTGTTGAAAGAGATTCTTCGGTCCGGCAATGGGCTGGATGCCCAGGGTGTGAGCCGTCTGAGCGGCGGGGCGCTGGACACCTCCGCCTGATTGCCCTCCGAAACCGCAGGTCGCGGTCAAGTCGCCAGCCGCCAGCCCTCGACTTGGCCGCCCTTGTCCGGTCCGCCTTCATGGCGGACCGGGCAAACGCCCCTTCCCCAATCCATCAGGGCTCCCTCACCAACCGGAAACCCACCAGGTTCAAACGCCGATGCGGCTCGAATCCGAAGCGTCGGGAAGCCTCCATGAAGGTCGGTTCTCCCAGCCAGGCCCCGCCCCGAATGACACGCATGGCTCCCCCGCCCGGTCCCTTGGGATTGTGTTTGACCGCCGAGGCGTAATAATCCTTCTGATACCAGTCGGCGGTCCACTCCCAGACATTGCCGCTCATGTCGTAGAGACCGAAGGCATTGGGCTTTTTCTGCTTGACCGGATGGGAGACCCCTTCGCTGTTGTCGCGATACCAGGCCACCTCCCCCGGATCGTCGCCACCGCAATAACGGCTTTGAGCGCCGGCACGGCAGGCGTACTCCCACTCGGCCTCCGTGGGCAGGCGAAAGCGTTCGTGACTCGATTCGTTGAGACGTTTGATGAACTCCGCCGCCTCGTCGAAGGTGACGGAATCGACCGGCCAGGAGTCGTCGTCGGCCTTCCTGCGCAACACGGGACCGCCGGTCTTGCCGGTGGCGCCCATGAACTCCCGCCAGGCCCCGCGCGTCACCTCGTGACTCGACATCCAGAAGGACTCCACACACACCTCATGAGCCGGCATCCGGTCCGCCGGCTCCGTGGCATCCCCCATGGTGAAACATCCCCCCGGCAGCGAGACGAAGGCGATACGGGTTCGCGAATCGACATGGGTTGGCAAAGCGTTGCGCTCCCCCCGTCTGGCGGGTTCATTGATCACCGCCACGGCAGGCGGGCCGTCGGAAGCGGGGACGGTTCCGGTCGAAGCGGCCCGTTTGGCGGGAAGCCCCTTGCCGCCTTTGATCAGCGGGGTTCGGCTCACCTTGGGCGTTCCTTCCGGCAGCGGCTCTTCCTGGACGGGAACCGGCTCCTGCAACCGAGGGGCCTCCTGCAGAATGCTGGGCCGGGCAAAGGCCGGCGGCAGGGGCTTGCGTCCGTCATTGCCCTCTCCGGGAGTGAGGCGTTCGGGAGGCGGAGCGTAGGGCCCCTCTCCGTCCATGGGCAACGCCCCCGGCGGACGGGCCTGGGTCGAGGCCACCAGGGAACCGGCCACCCAGTCCTGCTCCTCCTGACGCGGCACCACCTGGCAGACCACGTCGGTTTCGGAGGCGGAAAAGTAGGAACCTTTGCCGTGCCGCCGTCCGGAATGAAACTCTCCGGCATATCGGGAACCGTCGGGATAGTGGAAGATGCCCGAGCCGTGGCGTTGTCCGTTGAGGAACCCCCCTTCGTACCAACTGCCGTCGGGCCAGCGGAAGACCCCCTGCCCGGTACGCTGCCCGTCGCGGAAATCCCCCTCGTAACGCGCCCCGTCGGGCCAGACATGCACCCCCTTGCCATGGCGCAACCCGTTGCGAAACTCCCCTTCGTAGCGGGTTCCGGAAGGCCATTGCTGAACCCCCTTGCCACTGGAGGGGGGCGAGGAGGAGACCAACGGAACCGGCCACAGCGGCGCACATCCTCCCGTCATGGAGAGCAGCACCCCCAGGAGGCCAACCATTCCCCCGCGAAACTTACCCATGTCTTCACTCTCGATTCGGTAATCCGTCGTGCCCAGGCGCGACCAATCCTACATGATGCCCAAGCCAACCCGGTCAGACAAGGCAGAAGGAGAATCCATTTTGACGCAAGCCCGGCACGCGGAGGCACATTTTGCAAGTCGGGGGGCAAAAATGGCCACCTTCCCCTCCCCGATCCGCCCCGATC
>JADGAQ010000115.1 GCA_015231925.1 Magnetococcales bacterium | reverse complement strand
ACGGCGCCGGTCAACGGCGCCGGTCAACGGCGCCGGTCAACGGCGCCGGTCAACGACGCACGTCAACGGCGCACGTCAACGGATGGGGGGATGAAGCCCCCCCTTGCCCCCCCGCGGTCCGCTGCGATAAATCCGCTGAGTGCGGGATGGCAGCTTATGCGCTTTCATCGGCGGCAGCGGACCGCTACGTCAACGGCCAGGTCAACACCTCGGGGCGCTGCCCCGAACCCCGCCGGGGGGGATAATCCCCCCCGGACCCCCGTATTATCCTATCCAAGCGCCTCGATCACCTGCCCGTATGCCAGTCCGCCATCATTGCACGGTACCTGCCGACACAACAACAGCGTGAAACCCTCCGCCTCCAGCAGGGCTTGCACTCGCTCCGTCAGTCGGCGGTTCTGAAACACCCCGCCCGCCAGCCCGACACGCTCTCCACCCCCCTCCCGACGCAATACCCGCGCCTGCTCCAGCAGAGCCATCGCCAAAGTGGCGTGGAAATCCGCCGCCGCCGCGCCGGGATCGGCAACGGGTTGCATCACCCCCTCCAGCCAGGGTTGCCAGTCCGTGACCCACAAACCCCGGTCATCCCGTTGCAACGGCAGCGGCACGGCCCGCCCCGTACCGCAGGCCGCCGCCTCCAGGGTCATGGGGGCCTGCCCCTCGTAACTTGTCTCCGTCAACCCCACGATGCGGGCCGCCGCAGCATCGAAGAGCCGCCCCACCGCCGAAGTGGCCGTGGCGTTGAGTCCCTGTTTCCAGGCGGCGTGCAGCATGGCCCGCTGCGCTTCATCCTCGGGCAGAAGCGAGGGCCGCCCGCACTCCCACAACAACGCCGTCAGGGACCGCCACGGCTCCCGTGCCGCGCGATCCCCCCCCGGCGGTCGAAAGGCGCGGAAGGTGGCCCGCCGCCGCCAGGATCCGGGTCGCCCCACCAGGGCTTCGCCACCCCAGAGGGTCCGATCCGGTCCCAAACCCACCCCGTCCCAGGTGAAGACCATGGCCTCCCGGTCGGGATCGTTCTCCCCCAGCAGGGCGGAAGCGTGGGCGGCATGATGTCCGACCCGGCGCACCGGCAGCCCCGAATCCCTGGCCCAGCGGCTGGCGCTATAGCCCCCGTGGGCGTCGCAAACCAGCTCTTGCGCCGTGACCCCGTAAAGTTGCTGCAAAGCCTCTCCAACCTGCACGAAGACCTCCATGCCGCGCACCGTATCCAAATCGCCGATGTGGGGCGACAGAACCACCCGTCGATCCCAGGCCAGGGCCACACTGTTTTTCATCTGCCCGCCCACCGCCAGCAAGGGCCGGGGCAGAGGGCGGGGCAGGGTGAGTTCCACAGGGGCCACCCCCCGCCCCAGACGCAGCGGGCGGGGCGACCCGCCAAGGCAACGATAGACCGGGTCGTCGGCGGGGCGCAGAATGGGGCGATCGTGATGCAACCAGGCCTGGGCCACATGACCCAGCCGGGTTTGGGCCTGCTCCGCGTCGATGAGTACCGGCTCCCCGGAGACATTGCCCGAGGTGGCCACCACGGGCTGACCCAGGGATTGCAACAGCAGATGGTGCAGCGGCGAGTAGGGCAGCATCAGGCCGATCTCCTCCAGATCCGGGGCGATGTGGCGGGAGAGGGGAGCCCCCTCGCGCCGCTTCACCAGCACGATGGGCCGCGTGGCGTCGGTCAGCAGGGCCTCCTCGGCGGGAGTGGGACAGGCCAGACGATGCAGCCACTCCGGACCCGCGTCGCCCTGCCAGGGCAGCATAAGGGCCAGCGGCTTGCGGGGTCGGGGTTTGAGACGGCGCAGACGCGACACCGCCTCGTCGTCATTGGCCAGACAGGTCAGGTGATAACCGCCGATTCCCTTGAGGCCGACGATCAGTCCCTGTTGCAGGGCCGCCACCGTCTTTTCCAAAGCGGCGTCGCGGTGAGCGTTTCCCGCCGCGTCGACGAAGAGCAGCCGGGGGCCGCAGAGGGGGCAGGCCAGGGGCTGGGCGTGAAAGCGCCGGTCCGCCGGGTTGCGGTACTCCCGCAGGCAGTCGGGGCACAGGGGGAACCCGGCCATGGCGGTGTGGGGCCGATCATAGGGCAGGGAGCGGATGATGGTGTAGCGGGGACCGCACCCGGTGCAGTTGATGAAGGGGTAGCGATGGCGTCGGCCCCCGACCTCCGCCATTTCGGCGAGGCAATCGTCGCAGACGAAACGATCCGGCGGCACCCCGGCCTGTCGCGGCGAACCCGCCTCGCTCTCGCGGATGACGAAGCCGGTTGTGGCCAGCGGAGCGATCGGGGTGGCCTCTTCCAGCCGCGGACGGGCCAGGGGCGGGGCCTGATTCACCAATTCGGCGCGGAATCGCTCCACGGCATCGGGCTCGCCCTGAACGGCGATTTCCACCCGGCCCGCCGTGTTGCGCACCCAGCCCGTCAAGCCCCGCTTTTGGGCCAACTGGTATACGAAGGGGCGGAATCCCACCCCCTGCACCCGTCCGGTGACCACCAGACGCCAGGCCTGAAGGTCAGCGGCGGCCACTGGACCACCAGATGCGGCAGGCCCCTTCGTCGGAGACCATGCACGGTCCCACCGGATGGCGCGGTGTGCAGGGGCTGCCGTAGAGGCGACACCCCAGGGGAGTGACCCGGCCCAGAACCACCTGGGCGCAGGCGCATCCGGGGGGCATTTCGCCGCGATGGCGGCGGTTGTCGGGTTGAAAGGCCCGGGGGAAACGGAGTCGGGCGTCGCGGCAAGCGAAAGCGGGGGCCAGGGCGTAACCCGAGGCGGGAAGCACTCCCAACCCGCGCCACGGGGCGTCGCGGACGGTGAAGACCGTTTCCAGCAGGCGGCGCGCTCCCGGATTGCCGCCGGGGCGCACCACTTCGGGGTAACAGTTGTCCAGAAAGAGGCGTCCCTCCGCCACCTGTCGCAAGACCGACCAGAGGGCGCGCAGCAGGCGTTCGGGGGTGAAGCCCGCCACCGCCACCGGCAGCCCGTGGCGTTGCGCCACGAAGGCCCACTCTTCGGGACCGGCGATGGTGGCCACATGGCCGGGGGCCACCAGGGCCTCGAAGCCCGGTGTTGCGCCGGAGAGCAGCAGGGCTACCGCCGGTCGGGTCAGTCGGCCCGACAGCAGCAGGGAGAGGTTGTCCGGCGTTCCCTGGGCCAGCAGGGCCGCCACCGGGGCCATGGTGGTTTCGAAACCCACGGCGAAGAAGACCACCTGCCGATGGGGATGTTGCCGGGCCAGGGCCAGCGCCTCCAGCGGGGAGGCCAGGGGGATCACCTCGCCTCCGGCGGCGCGGGCCTGTTCCAGGGAGCGGGGTTGCCCCGGCGCGGTCAGCACCGGCACCCGCAGCATGTCGCCGAAGGTGGTCAGCATCACCCCGTGATCCAACGCCAGCGTCATGGCGGCCAGGATATCCTCTTCGGGGCAGACGCAGACCGGGCAGCCCGGTCCGGGGATCAGTTCCACGCCGGGGGGCAGCAGGGAACGCAGACCGGCCTGGGCGATGGTGCGTTCGTGGCCGCCGCAGACGTTCATCACCCGCACCCTCGGGGGCAGGGGGAGTTCCCGGATGCGCCGCAGCCACTCCTGCCCGGCGGCTTCCACCGTTCAGACTCCCGGACGCTGCTTCAGCAGGTGGCGCAGCCAGTCCAACCAGGCCCCCATGCCCTCGCCGCTCAGGGCCGAGAGGGTGATCACCGGGGCGGGGTTGGCCAGACGGCGCACCGAGGCCTCGGCCCGCGCCGGGTCGAAGCCTGCGGCGTAGGGCAGCAGATCCGACTTGGTCAACAGCACCCGATCGGCGGCGCGGAACATCACCGGATACTTGGCGGGTTTGTCGTCCCCCTCCACCACCGAGAGCAGCACCACGTTGACCTGTTGTCCCAGGTCGTAGGCCGCCGGGCAGACCAGGTTGCCCACGTTTTCGATGAACAGCAGATCCAGGCCTTGCAGAGGAACTTCGTGCAGGGCGTGGTGCAGCAGTTCGGCGTCGAGATGGCAGGCGTTGCCGGTGTTGATCTGCACCGCCTGCACCCCGTGGCGTCGCAGGCGGCGGGCGTCGTTGTCGGTCTCCAGATCTCCCGCCACCACGCCCATGCGGCACTCCCCGGAGAGGGCGTCGAGGGTGGCTTCCAGGAGTGTCGTTTTGCCCGAACCGGGGGAGGACATCAGGTTGACCGCCACCACGCCGTGGGAGGCGAAGTGTTCCCGGTTGTGTTGCGCCTGGTGGTCATTGGCGGCCAGAAGGCCTTCCAGCACGGCGACCTGCCGTTTGGAGACCTCTTTCACCACTTCGCCGTCCCGTCGCACGGCCTGGCTGCTCACGCCGCATCCGCAGGTATCGCACATGTATCGTTCCTTTTCATTCATACGGGGGGCCAGGGCAGCGCCCCGGGATTCTCCTGGAAATTATTTGACTTTCAATATGTTATCTTTTAAGTATCAAAAAAAGAAAATGTTCTATCTTTTGACTTGTTTTTCGTAACCGTTAATAACCATACATAAGTAAAAGTCCAAGGGCGCAGCCCTGGACCCGTCGGGGGGGATAATCCCCCCCGAACCCCCGTATGTTACGGTTCAGGTATCCGGGGGTGGAGTCGATCCGTCGGGGGCCTCTTGCGGAAAGTCCGTCTCCAGTTCCACCGAAAGCAGAATCAACGCCTCCCCGGCCACCACACGGGTGCGCCATTCGCCGCAGGCGGGACAGACCAGGGCGTTGGGCGCCACGGCGTATTCCCGGTCGCAACGGGGGCAGTGGATGCCCACCTCCTCCGTTTCCAGTTCCAGCAGGGCTGTTTCGGCCACCGTGCCGCAGCGGGCCACGGCATAGGCTCGTTGCAGCAGTTGCGAGTCCACTCCGGAGAGGGGGCCGTTGCGCACCCGCAGGCGGGTGACCGCCGTGGCCCGGTTTTCCGCCGCCAGCCGCGCCACCTGCTGCAGCAGCGCCTGACACACCGAGAGTTCATGCACGGTTCGCCCTCACTCATCCGTCTTTTCAAGCATTTGGTCGAAGAGTTCCCAGGAGGAGCGGGCCTCTTCCGGGCTCATCTTCTGGATGGCGTAGCCGACGTGGACCATGAGGTGATCCCCCACGGCCACGGGTTCCCATTGCAGCAGGAAGAGGCTGACCCGGCGGGTCACTCCCCTGGCTTCGCACTCGGCTTCGAACCCGTCGATGCGGGTGACGCGCATGGGAATGGCCAGACACATGGCCCCTCTCCGGGAGAAAAATTTTACATTGAAATAGTGGGAATTTTAGGGCCCAGGGGGAACTTTTCCCTCGGCGCTTGGTATAAGAGTATAACAGAATGTTCTTATAAAGGAAGCTTTCTTCCGGGTTTGGTCAAACAAAAAAAGTCTGCTGGCTAGTTGTTAACTTGCCAGTGTTTGATCGATGTGTGCTTATTTTAATAAATTATAATTTAATGAATGGCGTATACTCGTGTGAAATTTATTGAGGAGGCGTAATGAATAACTTTATTCTAATACTCGGTATCGGCAACACTCTGATGAAGGACGACGCCGTCGGCCCGATGGTGATCCGGCGTCTGCAGGAGTTGGCGGAGGAGGGGGATCCGGTCCTGTTGCTGGATGGCGGAACCCTCTCCTTCACCCTGCTCGAAGCCCTGCGACGCCATGAGTCCCTGATCGTGGTCGACGCCGCCCGCCTGGGATTGGCCCCCGGGGAGTGGCGGCTGCTGCGGGGGGAGGCGATGGACCGCTATCTGCGCTCCGGTCGTCGCAGCGCCCACGAAGTGGGGCTCTCCGATCTGCTGGATATGGCCCGCCTGCTGGGCGAAGTGCCCACCCGGCGAGCGTTGATCACCATCGAGGCGGCGGAGATCGCTCCCGGCGAGGGGCTTTCCCCGGCGGTGGCGGCCGCCATCGAACCGGTGGCCCGGACCATACGGCATCTGGTTGGACAATGGACCCCGGTGAGCAACCCTTTGATCGAGGAGAGTCTCCATGGCCAATCCTGCCACGTTGGGTGAAACACTGGCGGAAAGGGGCATCACCCGTCGGCAACTGCTGCAGTTCTGCTCCCTGGCGGCTGCCTGGCTGGCCCTGCCGGCCGGTGCGGTGCGGGCCATGGCCTCCACGCTGGAGAGACTGCGACGACCCTCGGTCATCTGGCTCTCCTTTCAGGAATGCACCGGGTGTACCGAATCCCTGACCCGGGCCGACTCCCCCAGCGTGGAGGAGCTGATTCTGGAACGGATCTCCCTGGATTATCATCACACGCTGCAGGCCGCCTCCGGCAAGGCCGCCGAAGCGGCCCGCGATCAGGCCATGGCCGTCGACAAGGGGCGCTATCTGCTGCTGGTGGACGGCTCCGTGCCTCTGGGGAATCCGGGATATTCCACCATCGCCGGGGTGGATAACCGCACCATGCTGGCCCAGGCCGCCGCCGGGGCCGCTGCGGTCATCGCCGTCGGCACCTGCGCTGCCTTCGGCGGTTTGCCCATGGCCGCGCCCAACCCCACCGGGGCGGTGCCGGTGAGCGCCTTGATTCACGACAAGCCGCTGATCAACATTCCCGGCTGCCCGCCCATACCGGCGGTGATCGTCGCCGTGCTGGCCCACTTCCTGACCTTCGGTCGCCTGCCCGAACTCGACTCCCAACATCGACCCCGCGCCTTCTACGGCGAAAGCGTACACGACCGCTGCTACCGTCGGCCCTTCTACGACCGGGGTCTGTTCGCCGAATCCTTCGACGACGAAGGGGCGCGTCAGGGCTGGTGCCTGTTCAAACTGGGCTGCAAGGGGCCCACCACCTTCAACGCCTGCGCCACCCTCAAATGGAACGGCGGGGTGAGTTTCCCCATCCAGTCGGGTCACGGCTGCCTGGGCTGCTCCGAAGCCAAATTCTGGGACAACGGCAGCTTCTACGCGCCGCTCTCCACGCCCATCCGCCCGGCGATGACCCAGGCGGGCATCGCCCTGGCGGCGGGCGCGGCGGCGGGCGCCGCCATGGCCGCCCGGACGCGCAGGGCTCGCGAGCAGGCCAAAAAGGCCCACCGCCCCCTCACCGTGGACGAACTGGAGGGAACCCCGTGAACGACCTCGGCATCGACCTCTTCCTCTGGGCTCGCGGCACGGGCTGGGTGGTGTCGCTGAGCCTCTTCTGCTTCGGCCTGACCCTGCGTCTGGCGGAAATCCTCCTGCCCGGACGCCTGGCGGATCTCTCCGCGCCACGTCCCCAAGCGCGTCAGGGCTCCCCCTGGAAAACCGTGCTGATGCGCAATCTGCCCTATCCGGGGCTGTTCCGACGTTCGCCGGTCACCTATGTGGCGGGCTATCTCTTCCACGGGGGTTTCCTGGCCGCGTTGCTGCTGGGGAGCTTCCACATGGAGTGGTTCCGGAGCCTGCTGGGTTTCGGCTGGCCCACGCTGCCCACCCCGGTGGCCGATCTGTTCGCTTTCACCGCCATCCTCTCCCTGGCGGCGCTGCTGATCAGCCGCCTCACCCATCCGGTGAAGCGCCTCCTCTCCGGGGTGGGGGATTATCTGGCCTGGACCCTCTCCATGCTGCCGCTGCTCACCGGCTGGCTGGCCTATCACCATGTGGGCCCCTACGTCCCCATGCTGCTGCTGCACCTCCTGTCGGCGGAGCTGCTGCTGGCCCTGCTGCCCTTCACCCCGCTGATGCACGCCTTCACCATCTGGATGGCCCGCTGGTATTCCGGTCAGGTATACGGACGAAAGGGGGTGCAGGCATGAACACCCGGCTCGACATGGCCCTCAACGCCTTTCGGGAGGTGGTGGACGCCCCGATGGCGGCCTTTTTCTCCTCATGCGTCCGCTGCGGACTGTGCGCCGAGGCCTGCCTGTTCCATACCGAAACCGGGGACCCCCGCGCCACCCCCATCTACAAGCTGGAGCCCCTGCGCCGCTTCTGGGAACAGGAGTGTACCCTCCTGGGTCGTCTGGCCCGCATGGCCGGTTTGAGCAAACCCGTGACCCTGGAGGAGCTGGCGCAGTGGGGGCCCCTGGCCTACGACCAGTGTACCCTCTGCACCCGGTGTTCCCTGGCCTGCCCGGCGGGACTCGATATCGTGGGCCTGGTGCGCCGCATGCGGGAGGGACTCTGCCTGGCCGGAGCCGCTCCCGAGAGTCTGGTGGGGGCCACGCGCCGGGCCGTCACCCTGGGCAGTCCCATGGGGGTCACGCTGCCGACCCTGGAGGCCCAGATCCGCGCCCAGGAGCGGGAGTGCGGACTGCCGGTTCCCCTCGATCGGGAAAACGTCGATTACCTGGTGCTGCTCTCCAGCATGGAGATCGTGCAGTTTCCCGAGGTGATCGGGGCCCTGGCCCGCATTTTCCATCACGCCGGGGTGAGCTGGACCCTCTCCCGCGAGGCCTTCGAAGCCACCAACAGCGGCATTCAGGTGGGAAGTTCGGATCTGGCGGCGGAGATCCTGCTGCGCATCGTCGCAGCGGCGGAGCGTCTGCGGGTCAGGACGGTCATCAGCCCCGAATGCGGACATGCCTTCACCGCCCTGCGTTGGGAGGGACCGAATCTCATCGGCAGGCGCTACGGCTTCGAGGTCGAACACATCCTGGAGGTGCTGGGCCGTCTGCAGCAGGAGGGACGGCTGCGTCTGAAGAGCCGGGACCGGGAGAGTCGTCCGCTCACCTACCACGATCCCTGTCAGATCGCCCGGCGCGGCGGGGTGCTGGAGGAGCCGCGGGCACTGCTGTCCGCCGTTTGCGACGACTTTCGCGAAATGGCCGATACCCGCGAACACAACTGGTGTTGTGGGGGAGGGGGAGGGGTCAGCGCCATTGAACGGGCCGAACCCTTGCGCCACCGGGTGTTCCGCAAAAAACTGCATCAGGTGGAGGAGTTGGGGGTTCACACCCTGGTCACCGCCTGCGCCAACTGTCGCATCATCCTGGAAGAGGGGCTGGAGGCCTATCAGGTGCAGGCCGACGTGGTCGGACTCACCGAACTGGTGGCCGACCATCTGGAGGAACGGGGATCTCAAGCCACGACCGGAGGTGAGTCATGAGCCAACGCATCGTCGTCGATCCGGTCACCCGCATCGAAGGGCATCTGCGCATCGAAGCCCGTCTGGAGGGCGACACCATCGCCCAGGCCTGGTCCTCGGGCACCATGGTGCGCGGCATCGAACTCATTCTGCCGGGGCGCGACCCCCGCGACGCCTGGGCCTTCACCCAGCGCATCTGCGGGGTCTGCACCCTGGTTCACGCCATGGCCTCCATCCGGGCGGTGGAGGATGCCCTGCACTATCCCATACCGCCCAACGCCCAGCTCATTCGCAACCTGATGATCGCGGCCCAGTATGTCCACGACCACGTCATGCACTTCTACCACCTGCACGCCCTGGACTGGGTGGATGTGGTCTCCGCCCTGCGGGCCGATCCGGCGGCGACCTCGGCTCTGGCTCAGGCGGTGGGTTCCCATCCGCTCTCTTCCCCCGCCTATTTCGCCGACGTGGCCAGGCGGCTGAAGAGCTTCGTCGAAGGCGGGCAACTGGGCATCTTCGCCAACGGCTACTGGGGACATCCCGAATACCGCCTGCCCCCCGAAGCCAATCTCATGGCCGTGGCCCACTATCTGGAAGCCCTCAAGTGGCAACGGGAAGTGGTGCAACTGCACACCATCCTGGGGGGCAAGAATCCCCATCCCAACTTCGTGGTGGGAGGGGTGCCCTGCGCCATCTCCGTGGATTCGGGGCAGCAGTCGGGAACCGCTCTGGACATGGTGGGTCTGGGGCGCATCAAATCGATCATCGACACCCTGGCCGACTTCGTCGATCACGCCTATGTGCCCGACACCCTGGCCATCGCCGGATTCTACAAGGACTGGTTCCGGCAGGGGGAGGGGGTGGGCAACTTTCTCTGCTACGGCGACTTTCCCGGTCGGGATGCCAACGATACGGAGGGGTATCTCTTTCCGCGCGGCGTGATCCTGAATCGGGATCTGAACACCCTGCACCCGGTGGACCTGAACGATCCGGAGCAGATTCAGGAGTTCGTCTCCCACTCCTGGTACGACTACCCCCAGGGTCGGGAGGCGGGGCTGCACCCCTATGTCGGGGAGACCCGGCTCAACTACACCGGGCCGCAACCGCCTTACGAGCATCTGGATGTGGACGCCGCCTATTCGTGGCTCAAATCGCCCCGCTGGCGGGGCAAACCCATGGAGGTCGGTCCTCTGGCCCGGGTGGCGCTGCTTTACGCCCGGAAGCATGCCTTGACGTGTGAACTGGTCGATTCGACCCTCAAACGGCTGGATCTGCCGGTTGCGGCCCTCTTTTCCACCCTGGGCCGCACCGCCGCCCGCACCCTGGAGACCAAGGTGGTGCTGGAGTCCATGCGCGGCTGGTACGGACAGTTGCTGGACAACATCCGCGCCGGGGATCTGCGCACCTTCAACGAGGCCCTGTGGGAGCCGTCCACCTGGCCGAAGGAGGCCAAAGGAGCCGGTTTCACCGAGGCCCCTCGCGGCGGACTGGCCCATTGGGTGGTGATCCGCGACGGGCGCATCGCCAACTATCAGGCGGTGGTGCCCAGCACCTGGAACGCCGGCCCCCGCGATCCCCGGGGAGGGGTCGGTCCCTACGAAGCGGCTCTGGCCGGCCACCACCTGGCGGATGCGGACCGTCCGCTGGAGATCCTGCGCACCATCCACAGCTTCGATCCCTGCATCGCCTGCGCGGTCCACGTGATCGACCCGGAGGGGCGGGAGCGGGTCAAGGTGCGCGTTCGCTAGGGGATGAGGGCGGCGGGGCCGGGGTCGTTACCGACGGTCGTCATCCCGTTCGGGAGTCGGGAAAACGGGGGTCGGGGAATCATCCCCTCGCGGAACCCCCGTATCGCGGAGCGGTCAGTCGTGGAGGGAGCGTCGGCGCAGAATGCATCGTATGACGATCAATTGCAGACGCCAGATCCATTCCGCGCCACCGCGGAAGCGGAACACGCCTTGTTCCCACTCGAAGCGTCTGTTGTAACTCCATTGGGAGAGGTAGCGGGAGGCTGAGCGGCCGATTTCGACCGGATCGACCGGCCGGTTGCAATAATCGGCAATGAGCTGCTCGTAGAGTTCCATCAACTCGGCGAAGAGGAGTTCCGAGTCCAGAGAGCGCCGCACCCAGTCGGTGACTCGGGCGGCATCCCGTGCATCGTAGCGGGAGATCTCCTCTTGCAGCAGGTTGGCATCATGGGGCCGGGTCAGGGTTCGATAGCCGAAATTGGCTCGACGCAACGCCTCCACGCGGTCCATGCGCACCATCTCGCCCAGTCCGGCGAAATCGATGAGTATCACGGCGCAGCCCGCGGCGGCCGCTTCCATGGCCGCCCGCCCCTTGGCGAAGACCAGATCGTAGTTTCCCAGAAAGTGTTCGGGGTCGGAAACCTGACCCGATCCCGCCTTGCCCAATCGATCGAGCTGCAGATTCATCGCCGCGCAGGCTTGTTGAATGGCGGCCAGTTGATCGACGTTCCGGGAGTTGCTGAACAGCAGCGCCCGTTTGGGACGTTCCGGCAGGGGGGAGCGGCGTGGGAATCGGCTCAATTCAACGGCGTTGCCGATCACCGAGGTCTTGTCGGGGGCGATGCCGCTGCCCTGGATCAAACGGGCCCGGCAGGTTTCGTCGACGGCGACGTAGTGGACGATAGTCGGATGAAGCGGCGGTTCGTCGTGCCAGGCCACCGAATCGTGGCAGACGAAGAGCGCCGGTGTGGTCGGGAAGTGCAGGGCGGCCACCATGGTTTCGATGTGGTGTTGCCCGTGGATGATATCCGGAGTCCGGGCAACCTGATCGAGGCGGGTGACACAGGGAATGGTGGCCTGTTTCAGCTCTTCGGCAACCGTGCCGTGAACGGGGCTGTAGACGACCGGATGGTGGCCGTGCCGCATCAGGCCCAGGGCCAGATCCCGGGTATAGGTGATGGCCCCGGAACGATCATTGAGTGTTCGAACGGTCAACAAGACGTGCATGCCCACCCCTTTTCTGGCGGATGTCGCCGATATTTCAGGAGGAGCCCGAGGTGACCCGGCGCGGAATCGGCAGGTCCAGGGCCTGAAGCACCGGCACGAAGTGGCGGTCGAAGGCGATCGCTTCGGAGTAGATCCCCTTTTCCACCTGTTGGCGACCGTAGTCTTCGTAGAACGGGATTCCGCTCCGTTCCGGAAAACAACCCGCGACCACGGGTCGCAGGGATTCGTTCCGGAAGTGGGTCGGGCCGAATTGAGCCATCTGGCGTTCGACCTCCGCAGTCAATTCGACATAATTCCGGGCGGCGGCGCATTTCTTCTCGAAGATCTCCGGAGGCAACTCCCGGTTGATGGCGCCGGGGGTCTCCCCGGAAACCGGACCCACCAGGGTGAAATCGAAATTTTCCGCCACCGGGCGGGCGGAAGCCGCCGTGCGCAGCAGAATGCTGTCGATCAGGATGCGGCACAGATCATGTGTGGGATTATAATACTCCATGGCATCACCCACCACCGTGGCGGGCTGGAGTTCATCGAAGAGCCGTTGAAGTTGATCCCGCAGATTCAGGAAGAAGGGGATATCCTGACGCAGGAAGGCGGTATAGACCTGTTGATCGGTGACCTGCCGGAAAGCAGGGTATCCCGTTGCGCCGGTTTCGGCAAGCAGGCGGAGGGTGGAGTCCATGCGGGATCGTCCGGTGCGTCCCGAACCATCGGTCAGCACGAATACCATCGGTTTGTTGCGGGTTAACCACTCATAAAGCCGAAGTTCGTGCCCCGGATGTCCGATTATCAATAAGGCGCAATTGACATTGTCCGGAGTATTCCGGGTTTGGATTGGAAGAGAAGAAGGCAAATTGGTATTCCTCCGGAGAGAAGTGGGGGATTTTCTGGTCCGTTGATTCAATCGGAACAGAAATTAATTTCCAGATTTTATACTTGATAACACGGGGGTAAAGTGACAATTTTCGTCAACTTATACGATAATTCTGTTAATTTTCGATACATTTAAGATTCGTTACGACATGTTATCAACAATAAAGTAATAATATATTGATTGATGATAACCATTAATATCAATAAATGGTGCGGCATGATTGTGTCAACGGCGAAAGGAAAAGTCCCAGGGGTGCCCCCTGGACCCCATGGGGTT
>JADGAQ010000114.1:11663-13168 GCA_015231925.1 Magnetococcales bacterium | reverse complement strand
CCATCACCTGTCTTGATCTCTTCTGCGGCGCTGGTGGATCGTCCGAGGGTGCCCGACAGGCTGGGTGTGAGATTGTCGGGGCTGTTGACGCCTGGGATATGGCCATCGCAACCTATCGTGACAACCACCTACAGGCTGGAACGGGGGACTATCCGGCAACGCATCCGGATGCTTGGCAATGGGGTTTGTCCACCGGTGATGCAGGCCATCGTGAAAGCCCTGGTATCCCCAAGGCCGAAAGGAACCCTGCCTTACTGATCACCCCATCACCGAACTAACGAGGAATCCTCGGTAGTTCAATTGGAGGGGGGGCGACGATCCGATTTCTATCCTCCATCACTCCATTGAATGCGTTTTGCTCCAGGGCCTCGTCGATCCGCGCCGGCGCCGACGCGAAAAGGGGGCATTTCGGGGCATTTCGCCGGTTTTCCCATCAATCCGCTGAATGAGATCCATCCCCGCCGGCAAGAGATGAATGGTTCCCCCCTCCATCCTCCTCAGCGATATTCCTCTTGACTCCCCCTCGTTCCCCCCTAAAATGGGGTCAGAAGGAACAAAATGGGGTAACTTTGGGGGTAACTATCGTGAGGACAGAAAATCTGTTCTGCGATTTCAAAGAGTTAAATGGGATATTTGGTAGCAGAGAGATGAGATGAATCGCAATCCTGTTCAGCCTGATGTGGAGTTGTTGGAGACGTTTGTCAATCCGTATCCGCAGCGTTCGTATGAGATTCTCATGGAGGCGCCGGAGTTTACCTGTGTGTGTCCGAAGACGGGGCAGCCGGATTTTGCCGTATTGCGGTTGAGTTATATTCCGGGGAAGAAGTGTTTGGAATTGAAGTCGTTCAAGATCTATTTGTGGAGTTATCGGCAGCATGGGGCGTTTCATGAGGCGGTGATCAACCGGATTTTGGAGGATTTGGTGGAGGTGGTGGAGCCGCGCAGTATGACGTTGGTGGGGGAGTTCAATGTGCGGGGTGGGATTCGAACGACGGTGACGGCGCGGCATCAGGATCGGGCCAATCCGCCGGGGTAGGAAGCGCGGGGGGGTAAACCCCCCGGAGCCTTGGGAATTTGTCTTTGCTTTTCAATATGTTATCTTTTAAATAGCAAAAAAAGGAAATGTTCTGTCCTTTGAATTGTTATTTTTTATCCTCTGTCCTCTGTTCTCTATCTTTTCAGGCTCGCCCAGCTCACGGCCATCCTTTTCGGCGTCCTTTTGCCGAAAAGGATGGCCAAAAAGCGAGCCAGCCATTGGTCCTGCCAGGGGCCGATCGTCCGTTTGATCGGCCCCTGGCAGGATCGAATTGCCCGCGAAAGGCGACCACCGTCCAGTCCCTGTTGAAACGAATCGGTGAAGATGATTCGTTTCAACAGGGACCATAAAATGCCCGCCAGGTCGCCGAACCTCCGGGAAAAGGCCCCCGGAGGTTCGACTCCCGTTTTTCTGGGCGGGGAAAAGGAAAAAGGAAAACGGAGGAAAAGAAAGGCAAGAGGAAAGAAAG
>JADGAQ010000114.1:0-11563 GCA_015231925.1 Magnetococcales bacterium | reverse complement strand
GCAGAGGAAAGAAAGGCAGAGGAAAGAAAGGCAGAGGAAAGAAAGGCAGAGGAAAGAAAGGCAGAGGAAAAGAATAAAGGAAAAGTCCTGAGGGGGCAGCAGAGCTCCCCCTCAGACTCCCCCAACCCTTTTTGCATATAAAGGATTTGAAGAAGAGGAGTTAATTCTTTACCCTCAGTTGGCCTCGCTCTGCGCCTGCTGATACAACGCCGCAAAATTGATCGGATCCAATACCATCGGCTTGAATCCCCCCTCCGATACCAACTGCGAAATAATCTGCCGAACATAAGGAAAGAGAATATACGGACACTCAATCCCCAACGTCCGCGACAAATGCTCCTGCGGTACGTTGCGTACCAAAAAGAGCCCACCATAACTGACTTCCACCAGAAACATGGTGTTCTCGCCCGAAACCACCTTGATGGTCACATGAAGAACCGTCTCATAATGCTCATCCCCCACCTTGGAAGCAGAGGTGTTGAGATTGAACTCCACCTTGGGCTCCTGCTGCGTCAGAAAAATCTCCGGCGCATTGGGACTCTCGAAGGACAAATCCTTCAAATACAGCTTCTCCACATGAAACAAAGGCTGATTGTCAGCAGCTTCCTCGGACATGATCTTTTGCCTTGCCAAATGCGATAGGGGGGAACGAAACCCCCATGATGACCAAAAGATCCGGTCAGGTCAATGCCGCGGGAGGTGCAGAGGAAGGATCCTGCGGAGAACGACGACGACGACGGCGACGACGGGCGGGAGAGGTGGTTTCGGCTTTGGCGGAATCGGCAGCAGCAATAACAGGCGGGGAAGTCACAACCGGTACAACAGAAGAAGAACCTTGCCCGGATCGACCCGGCGAGCGCCCCCGCCTCGGCAACTCCTTGCGCCCCTCAAACGGCTTGCGCGGCAGCCGAGGCGGCCTCACCAACTCGGCGAAACCATCATCCTCCACCCACTGCACCGGAATCTTCATGCCAATGAAAGCTTCCACCGCCTCCAGATTGTAGGCGCCTTCTTCATCCACCAGCGTAATGGCACAACCCTCGGCACCCGCACGAGCCGTGCGCCCGATGCGGTGTACATAATCTTCGGCGTTTTCCGGCAGATCGTAATTGATCACATGCGTTACGGCGTCAATATGCAAACCCCGCCCCGCTACATCAGTGGCAATCAATACCGGCATCTCGCCCGCCTGAAACTGCCGCAACACCCGCAACCGCTTGGCCTGAGGCACATCCCCGGAAAGATACTCACAGGCAATGCCATTCACCCCCAGCCAGTTCAACAACGTCTCGCCCATACGCTTGGTGTTGGTGAAAATCATCACCCGCGCCTTGCCGTCCACCGGTATGGTGATCTCCTCTTCTTCAACAGCTTCAACACCCTCCACCATCTCCTCGTCCTCGGAGACATCAACCACAGGAGGAGGAGGAGGAGGCAACTCCGGCAACATCTTCTTCAGCATCCCCACCAACAGGGAAATCTTGCGCGTGCCTTCCACATGGTAAAGCGTCTGGGCAACCTTCTCCACCGTGCGCACTTCCATGGCCGTGGAAATGTTGACCGGCATGTTCATGTATTCGAAGGAGAGTTCCTGCGCCCGATAAGAGAGCGTGGCGGAAAAAAGCATGGAAAGACGCTGATCGTAAGGCGGCAGCCGCTTCAACAAATAACGCAGATCTTCGATGAAACCCATATCGAAAAGACGATCCGCCTCGTCGATGACCAAAACCTCAACCGCCTTGACATGGTAAACATGCTGCTTGAAATAGTCGATAAGCCGCCCCGGCGTGCCCACCAGAATATCCACATGGCCGGACGTCAGCTTCTGACGCTGTTTTTCGTAATCAACCCCACCGTAAACCGCCACGATGTTGAAAGAGGTGTTCTGTCCCACCCGTTGCGCCTCGGCCTCGATCTGTACCACCAACTCGCGGGTTGGCGCGACGATCAGCGCACGCGGCGCACCGCAGCCCTCCTGGGAGGCCAGACGACGCGGCTCGTTGAACAGACGAGTGAAGGTGGCGATCAGAAAAGCCGCTGTCTTGCCGGTGCCGGTCTGCGCCTGTCCGGCCACATCCTTGCCCGCCAGGGTCAGCGGCAAAGTCATGGCCTGAATGGGCGTGCAGCGGGTGAATCCGCACGCCAGAACGCCGGTCAAAATGGGCTGAGGGATGGGCAGTAGAGCGAATTCCATGCGGTGGTTCGATTCCGGATCTTCAGGAGTACGGGCTTCGCAGCCCGCACCCGAAGATCCCGGAAGCGCGAGCCATCATCAGGCGGCTTTGGCCAGGGCGATCGCCTTGACCTTCGCGTTGAGCCGGCTCATGCGACGCGCAGCCTGCCGCTTGTGAATCACCCCTTTGCCCGCCGTGGCGGCAATGATGGAATAGGCCTCACGCAGACTGGCCTGAGCCTGAGTCACGTCACCGGCTTCCACCGCCTGGCCAACCTTCTTGATGAAGGTGCGCATGGTGGAGGTGTCGCTCTTGTTGCGAGCGCAAGCGCGACGGCTCTGGCGAATGTCTTTGAGGGCGGATTTGTTGTTGGCCACTTGACGCAAACTCCTTTGTGTCTTCCAATTACCCAGGCCTCGACGGGTGATACCCCCTGCCTCGATTGGCCCGTATGTCGAAAAAGGGGTCATTGTAAACAAAAAAGAACCAATCCGTCAAAGGCTTTCTCCACACCACTTCACAAGGAAACACTTTCTCCATGACGATTCCTGACGAATCTGCGGTCGAACCGGTCAAGCCTTCGGAGGGAGGCGGGCTGATTCGGGCGGTGGGCATCATCAGTTTCTATACCCTGCTTTCCCGGCTGTTGGGCTTTGCCAGGGATATCGCCATTGCCTACGGCATGGGCGCGAGTGCCGGAGCGGACGCCTTTTTCGTGGCGCTCAAACTGCCCAATTTCCTGCGGCGTCTGTTCGCCGAGGGGGCTTTCAATACCGCCTTCGTACCGGTCTTCGCCGAATACCTGGCCAAGGGGGAGGTCGAGGAGACCCGACGGGTGGCCCAGTCGGTATTCACCGTTCTGGGGCTGGTTCTGGTTCTGGTGGTGGTGGTGGCCCAGATTGCCATGCCGATGTTGATTCTGGTGGCCGCGCCCGGTTTCAGCGGGGATCCCGCCAAATTCCAGTTGACCGTCGATCTGACCCGCATCACCTTTCCGTACATCTTCTTCATTTCGCTGGTGGCGCTGGCCGGAGGGATTCTCAACAGTCATCATCGCTTCGCGGTGCCCGCGGCCACGCCGATTCTGCTCAATGTCTGCATCATCGCCGCCGCCATGGTGCTTTCGCCCCGCATGGAGCGGCCTGCCGAGGGGTTGGCCTGGGGGGTGTTTCTGGGGGGGGTGACCCAGTTGATGTTGCAGTTCCCGGCCTTGCGTCGCATCGGTGTGCCGTTCCGCTTGCGTTGGGATCCGCGTCATCCGGCCATCCGGCGCATTCTCGGCTTGATGGGGCCCTCGATTCTGGGGGTTTCGGTGGCTCAGATCAGCCTGTTGCTGGATGTCTTCATCGCCTCCTGGCTCAACGAGGGGTCGATTTCCTATCTCTATTATGCCGACCGTCTGGTGGAGTTCCCTCTGGGCTTGATCGGCATTGCACTGGGTACGGCCATTTTGCCCGCTTTGTCGGCCAAGGCGGCCCGGGGCGATATGGACGGGTTGCGCAGTGATCTCGATTTGGCGTTGCGTCTGACGGTGGTGGTGGATTTGCCGGCCATGGTTGGTTTGATCGTGTTGGGGGAGCCGATTCTGGCGCTGCTGTTCCAGCGGGGGGCTTTTGGACCCGAGGCCACCCATCTGACGGCTCAGGCGCTTTTGGCTTACAGTGTGGGTTTGTTGGGTTTTTCCATCGTCAAGGTGGTGACCCCGGCCTTCTATTCCATGAAGGACACGCGCACGCCGGTGAAGGTGGCCATTGTGTGTCTGGCTTCCAACATGGTGATCAATCTGGCGTTGATGGTGCCGTTGCAGCATGTGGGGCTGGCCTTGGCCACCTCTTTGACGGCGGCGTTGAACGCGGTGTTGTTGTTGCGTCATCTGAAAAAGCGGCTTGATTTCCATCTCTCCCCGGCGTTGCTTTCCACCACCGCCCGGAGTGCCTTGGCCTGCGTGGCCATGGGGGCCTTTCTGGGTTGGGGGGTGTGGCAGTTCTGGCATCCCGGATTGACCACCTCCGGCCGGTTGATGATTCTGGGGCCGTTGGTCATGGGGGGAATCGTGGTCTACGGGCTGGCTGCCAAACTGCTGGGGCTCATGGAGATGGAGATGTTGCTGCAGGTGGTGCGGAGAAAAAGAGGGGGCGGAGAACCATGATCCGAACCGAGTTGTTGGAAATCCTGTTGCACGGGGAAAATTCCGGGGTTGAGTTCAAGCGGGATCTCATCCGCAACGATGAGTTGGCTCGGGAACTGGTGGCTTTTGCCAATTTTGAAGGGGGCATGGTTCTGTTGGGTGTAGGGGATGATGGGCAGTTGGTTGGCTTGACTCGGGACAAACTCGAAGAGTGGGTCATGACTGTTTGTCGGGACAAGATTCGCCCGGCCATCATTCCCTTTTTCGAGTGGTTTCGGGAGGTGGAGCCCGGCAAAGATGTGGCGGTGGTGCGGGTGTCGGCGGGGTATGATGTCCATACCCTCTGGCACAATAATAAAAATAGTTATTACATTCGGGTTGGCAGTCAGAGTCGGGAGGCCACGCCGGAGGAGTTGCGGCGGTTGTTTCAGCGTCGCAGTGGGTTGCGGGCCGAGTTGAGTCCGGTTTCGGGGGCTGGGTTGCGGGATTTGGATGTGATGCGTTTGAAAAACTATTTTTCCGATATTCGGCAGCAGGAGATTCCGGCGGATGAGGATGAATCGGGTTGGGAGGGATTGCTTTACAATACGGAGATCATGGTGGAGGGGGGAGTAGGTGTGGCGGGGATGTTGTTGTTCGGACATCAGCCGAAGCGGTTTTTGCCTCAGGCGGGGATTGAGGCGACGGCCTATCCCGGACGGGAGAAGGATTATGCGGCGAGGGAGCGGTGCAGTTTACGCGGTCCGATGGTTCCGCGACTGGATCGGTTGGGGAAGATTGTGGAGTTGGGGTTGGTGGAGCAGGCCATGGCTTTCGTGCAACGCAACACTTCCGTGAGTGGGGGGCTTGAGGAGGGGGGGGTGCGAAGGGAGGAGAAGGCGGACTATCCGAAGGAGGCGGTGCGTGAGGCGGTGGTGAATGCGTTGGTTCATCGGGACTATTTGTTGACGGGGACGGATATTGAATTATCGATTTATGAGGATCGGTTGGAGGTGATTTCTCCGGGGCGCTTGCCCAATGGGATTACGCCGGCTCGGATGGTGAGTGGTTGTCGGGCGGCGAGAAACAGTTTGATCAAGGATATCATGAGGGATTATCGGTACTTGGAGCCTCAGGGGATGGGGGTACCGCGCAAGATTGTCAAGGGTATGATGGCGCACAATGGGACGAGGCCGGATTTGGTTGAGGATGGTGAGCGGTTTGTGGTGAGGCTCAAGAAATAGAATCCCTAACAATCAAAAGGTGATATCCTTTTAATATTTTATCTTTTAAAGTACCAAAAAAAGGAAATGTTCTATCCTTTGGCTTATCTTTTATCTTTTTAATATTTTAAAGTATCAAAAAAAGAAAATGTTCTATCCTTTGACTTATCTTTTGTCCTTTTTCTTTCCAGGCTCGCCCCGCTCATAGCCATCCTTTTCGGCGGCCTTTTGCCGAAAAGGATGGCTCAAGAGCGAGCCAGCCATTGCCTTCGTGGGGTGCCAGGCGTCTTTTTGCCTGGCACCCCACGAAGGCGAATTGCCCGTCCAAGGATGACCACCGTCCGGCCCCCCTGGCAAGCGAATCGATGAGGCTGATTCGCTTGCCAGGGGGTAATAAAAGGCCCGCGGGTCCTCGACCCTCCGGGAAAAGGCCCCCGGAGGGTCGACTCCCGTTATCTGGGCGGGCAAAGGAGGAAAGGATAAAAGAGGAACGGATAAAAGGATAAAGGAAAAGTCCTGAGGGGGCAGCAGAGCTCCCCCTCAGGCTCCCCCAACCCTTTTTATTAATTAAAGGATTAATACGAGATATTCTTAATTCTTCTCCAGCAAAATCTCCCGGTCACTCTTCCCGACATGTGCCATCAACCAATCCCGCAAAAACAACATCATCTCCTCTCCAACCGTCAACGGATTGAAAAACAACTCCTCCTGAAACCGTACCAACTCTCGCTCAAACGCCCGATGCAACAACTCATGACTCTCCTGCTTCAAATACCCTACCTGATGCATCAACCGCTCCTCCGCCGCAAAATGCACCCGCGTGTACTGCTCCAAAGCATGCAATACCTTGCCCACCTGCTCCACACCCTGCCGCCCCACAATCGCCGCATGCAACCGGTTACCCAACTCGAACAAATATCGATGATGCGTATCAATGACATCACTACCCACCGAATACCCCGGATCCCACGCCGCCCAACTCCCCGCCTCCGCCCTCACCGGCAACATCGGCAACACCTCGCGCGGATTGATGCAATCATCCCGATACAACGCCTTGATTTCCAGAATCTCCGGCAATATCTCCAGAAAAATCAACACCAACTCCGGCTCGAAATCCCGCCCGGATCGCTCCTGCAAATAGGCCACCGCCTGCTCCACCGGCCAGGCCTTTTTGTAGGGCCGCTCCATGGTCAAGGCGTCAAACACATCCGCAATCGCACAAATCCGCCCCGATAAGGGAATCGCTTCCCCCATGAGGCGGCGAGGATAGCCGCTGCCATCCCACCTCTCATGATGCGTCAGGGCAATCTCCCGCGCCAAACGCAACAACGGATCACTCCCTTCCAACATGGTGGCCCCGATGAGACCATGCCGCTGCATGACGGCATACTCCTCCTCCGTCAACCGCCCCGGCTTCTTGAGAATGCCATCCTCGATGCCGATCTTGCCGACATCATGCATCGGCGCCGCCAGCTCGATCTCCTCGCATCGGGCTTCGTCCCATCCCAACCGTCCCGCTATCGTGGCCGCGTACTTTCCCATGCGCACGATGTGCAATCCCGTCTCCGTATCGCGGAATTCCGCCGCGATACTCAACCGGTTCATCATGTCGTTGCGCGCCCGCTGCACCTCCAAACGATTCAACCGCACCTTCTCTTCCGCAATCTGCCGCCCGAGCAGCGTCGCCAGCGTGGAAGCCACCTCTTCCAGAAAACCCACCTCCCCATCCACCGGAAGATGATCCGCCGGCATCCCGAGGGATAAAACACCCAGCAACCGCTCTCCCTCCAACAACGGCAAGGCATAACGACCCTTGTCGCTCTCCTCCTCGACCAACGCCGAATTCTCCGGCGTCATGCGTGACATCCAGATGCTCTCCCGATTGCGCGCCGCCTGACCGCAGGCGCACTGCCCCGGTTTGATGCGCCGACACCGGTCCGCCTGGCGCCTGCTCAATCCCCGATGCGCCGCCAGCACCAGACTCCCCCGGGAATCGGCCAGAAACAAGGCCCCCGTATTCTCCACCTCCAGCCAACGCAGCGAAGAGAGCGCCTCCAGGACCGTGGACAGACAACCCTCCAGCGGAAGCTGACGCAGAGCCAACCGGGTGATGCGCAACAAAACCCGCTGCTGATCCTCCAGACGTTGACGTTGCACCTGCGCTTTGGCCCGCTCTTTATGGGCCTCTTCCACATGATGTTCCGCCAACCGGCGCTCCTCCTTGAGCCGGTGCATGTAGGCCGAGAGGGTCAGATGGGTCTCCACCCGGGCATGCAGCAATGCCGGATTCACCGGTTTGGCCAGATAATCCACCGCTCCGGCCTGGAAACCCAACGCCTCGTCCTGGGCCTGATTGAGCGAACTCAAAAAAATAACCGGAATGTCCTGGGTGCGTTCGTTCGACTTCAAACGCCGGCAAACTTCGTATCCATCCATCTCCGGCATGACGATGTCCAACAGGATCAACGCCGGCGTCGGATCCGCCGCCGCCAGTCGCAAAGCCTCTTCCCCACGGGTGGCCACGCGGATCGGATAACGTCCCTGCAGCAGATTGACCAGGATCTTGAGGTTGACGGGAGAATCATCCACAATCAATAGAGGTTTCTTGTCCACGGCGGTGCCTTGTAAGGTAGACAGCCAACCTGTTCCAGGCAGACAGGTTGCAAGACGGGTGCTTGTGCAACGAACAGTAAAGAACCAGGCCCCCGTTTGTCCAGTCCTGATCCGTCTGTTTTTGGGAAAGTTTTCAACTGGATGGAAAGAACATTCACCAGAATTGCCCGGGATTCGGGCAGGCGAACGGGTTGGTTTTCCGGCTTCGACGGCAATCATTGAGAGAGGGGGCTTCCCGTGTATGAAAAGAGCGTGGAGTTGTTGCAAAAAGCGGTCAGTGATGAGCTTTCCGCGATACATCAATACATGTATTTCCATTTCCATCTGGACGACCAGGGACTGGATCTGCTTTCCAACCTCTTCCGGCGCACGGCCATCGAGGAGATGATGCACATCGAGCGCATTGCCGAGCGCATTCTGTTTCTGAAGGGGGAGGTGGAGATGAAGCCTTCCATGGAGGTTGTCAAGATTCAGGATGTGCGGGGCATGTTGGACAAGGCGCGAGAGCTGGAGGTGGCGAGCATTCAGGATTACAACGCTTCCGCCCAGGCCTGCGGGGCCGATTCCCAGACCCGCAAGCTCTTCGAATCGCTGGTGGTGGATGAGGAACGCCATTTCCGGCAATACGACGACGAGGTGGGCAACATCGAAAAGTATGGCGACAGTTATCTGGCGCAGCAGTCCATGGAGCGCAGTCGCACTGTCTCGGCGGCCATGGCGGCGGTTACCCCGAAGCCTTGAGTGAGGCGGGATGGGAGGGTCCGGGGGGAGGCCGTCCCCTCGGGGGGTTGATATTTCTATCAAGAATGAGCCGCCATGCGTTTTTGGATTTTGTTGGAAGTACTCGTGATCGCTATTGGCATGACGTTGTTGCGGCGGCATGGCATCGAGCCGGAGAGTATCGGTTTGGCGTGTCAGGCGCAGGGGGCGCCGTGGTGGTGTGATCCGAGGCAGGCATTGATCCTGGCCATACACTTCAAGCTGATCGGTTATGTGGCGACGGCGGCGGGTGTGGCGGCCTTGTGGCGGGATTCGGTCCCTCTGGGCCGGTTGGCCATGGATCTGGGGGCGGCGGGACTGGTCTTCTACAGTGTCGGCTGGGCCGCGGGCGGTTTCGTGCTGGGGTTGCTGGCGGTGGTGGGGAGTGAGAGGGCGAAGTAAAAGGGGGTCCGGGGGGGCGAGCCCCCTCGGCGGGGTTTGGGGCAGCGCCCCAAGGTTCTATCCGGTGATGTTGACGTGTCCGTAAGCGGTCCGCTGCACCAAATTGAATATACAGCAGCTTATTCCCAACATGGACCCGATGAAAGAATGCAGCGGACCGCGGGGGGGCAAGGGGGGGCCTCATCCCCCCATCCTTGAACGTGACAGCAAACCAAAGCCTGTATTTTCCCGGCTGTATCCGCCCAAAAGTTTGAGTACAGGAATTCGCCTTGTTCCGGGTGGCTACTCCGCAAACAGATGGGGGGATGAGGCCCCCCCTTGCCCCCCCGGCGGTCCGCTGCAAAACAGTCAGGCGGTGCGGGAGATCGGCGGATGCGTTTTCTCTCGGTGCAGCGGACCGCTTACGGACACGTCAACGGATAAAACCTTGGGGCGCTGCCCCAAACCCCGCCGAGGGGGCTCGCCCCCCCGGACCCCCGTTTACCGGAACGACAACCCCGTCACACTTTTCCCTATCATCCCCAACAACGGCCCGCTCATCAACAGCACCACGCCATACCAGACCATGGCTTCCCGGTTGGTTGGCAGTTCGATGACGATCCCCGCCACCACGCAGCCGGTCAGCAACAGGCCGAGCCAGGCCTCCATGGTTCCCCGGGGCAGGGATTTCAGCAACAGCCAGCGCACCCCGAAAGCCAGGGCCGGAACGAGATAGAGCGTTGTGGGAAAGTCGCGGTACCGCCCGTCCATGACCATGGCCAGGGCGGTCATGGCGGCGGAAACCAGAAAAAGGGCCCACACCGACCCCAGAATCAGACCGACACGCTCTTCCGGGGCCATGGACTGACGCCAACCGCCCAGCCAACGGGCGCGCACCTCCCGCAAGCCCAGGGGCAGGGCCCGGCTCCAGGGCCCGTCGGTCCGGCCCAGCAGCGGCACCAGGCTGAAAGCCGCCACCAGCATCAACACCATGCCGGCACTGCCCAGCATCCAGTCCGCGAGGTTCTGGCTCGATTGCACCACTTGATGACCGCGCCAGAAGAACGCTCCTCCCGTCAGATGTCCCCATCCGCACAAGGCCAACCAACGCCAGCGGGACAAATCCTGACCCGAAAAGTAACCGACCATGATCAGGGAGAAGAGACCACCCAAAGCCATGGGTAACGGCCACTTCGGCAGGGGACTGACCGGTCCGGTCAAGGGGAACTTGACCTTCCGCGCCGCATCGAACAGCCCCCAGGTGCCGCCCACCGTGCCCTCCTGAAAACGCTTCCAGGGCTGGTCGAAGGCCTCGATCAGATTGTAGGGCATGGCTTGCCGGTTGGTGAGGGCAATGAACTCTCGAACGAAACGGGCCTGCTCCACCACTCCGGGAACCGCTTCCCGCCGACTGCGGCCCCCGCTGGGCCAGCCGGTCTCGCCGACCAGAATGGTGCGACCCGGAAACGCGGCGCGCATCTTTTCCAGAATGGATTGCACATGATGCAGCGCCTGCTCCACACCCACCGGTTCATCTTCCCAATACGGCAGAATGTGGATGGTGAGAAAATCGACGTGATCGGCGATTTGCGGGTTTTTCAACCAGAAGTCCCAGACATCGGCATAGGTGACGGGCAGGCGGGTTCCGGCGCGCATCTCCTTGAGAACCTCAATGAGTTGCGCCGCGCTCAACTCCCGGCGCAACAGCACCTCGTTGCCCACCACGATGCCCCGAACGGTTTCGGGATGGGTGGCGGCGGCCTCAAGAGTGGCCTTGATCTGACGGCTGTTGGCCTCTTTTTCCGGGCCGATCCAGGTGCCCAGAAGCACCTTCAAACCGTGTTTGGCGGCCACGGGAACGGTTTCACCCAATCCCTGGGTGGCGGAGTAGGTGCGCACGCACTCGGTGAGGGGCGCCAGAATGGCCAGATCCTCCTCGATTTGCCAGCGGGGAATGACCAGATGCGGATCGTAGGGCACCTGACCATCCCGGAAGGGGGCGTAGGAGAGACACTGGTAACGTCCGGCGGGCACGTCCGGCAGTGGTACGGGTTGACCCAGGTGACTCCAGCCCAGGAGGGCAAGCACCATTAAACCGAGCCAGTAAAGCAGCGGACGGGCATTGGACATTTCATTCCATTTCTATTTCATTCGTTCATGAATACGGGGGTTCGGGGGGGATTATCCCCCCCGACGGGTCCAGGGCAGCGCCCTGGGACTTTTCTTTCCGCCGTTGACGTACCCACTCCCTGGGGTCCAGGGGGCACCCCTGGGACTTTTCTTTCCGCCGTTGACGTACCCACACT
>JADGAQ010000113.1 GCA_015231925.1 Magnetococcales bacterium | reverse complement strand
GCGAGCCCCCTCGGTGGGGTTTGGGGCGAAGCCCCAAGGTGTGTCCGTTGACGTGTCCGTTGACGTAGCGGTCCGCTGCCAGTCCGTCGCGCTTCCAGACCCGCTCCCACGCCATCCCGACGGAATCCCGCGGACCGCCGGGGGGGCAAGGGGGGCCTCATCCCCCCATCCTTGAACGCGCCGGCAAACCCGAATCCGGCATATTTCCGGAAGCCCTGCCCCCGGATGGGGCAACGGCTGAAAGGCCACTTCAACGGATGGGGAGGATGAGTCCCTCCCCTGGCCCCCTCCGGCGGGTCGAAGCCCGCACCAGGTTTTGCATGGGCGCCAGGTGGCTCGTCTCTCTTCACGGCTTCGACCCGCCAAAGGCCACGTCAACGGATAGAACCTCGGGGCGCCGCCCCGAACCCCGCCGAGGGGGCTCGCCCCCCCGGACCCCCGTTTGATGGCTCCTCTCCCTCTCTGGTCGTCCCCCCCTCCGGCCTTTCCCTTTACCCGATATACGGCTGCAACGCCTCCACCAGCCGCTTGCGGGAAATCGGCTTGGTCAGATACAGGTCACAACCCGCCTCGCGGACCTCATCAGCCACCTCCTTCATGGCATGAGCCGTCAACGCCAGAATCGGCACCGCCGGCAATCCCCGCTCCCGCTCCCAGGCCCGAATGGCGCGCGTGGCCGTCAACCCATCCATGACCGGCATCTGAATGTCCATCAATATCACATCGAACACCTCGGCCTTGACCAGCTCCAGCGCTCGAACCCCATGCTCGGCAATCATCAACCGACACGGGATCTTCTTCAGAAACGCCCTGATGAGCTGCTGATTGTCCTCGGAATCCTCCACCAGCAAAATGGCCGGATCCCCCCCCTGTCGCGGCATAAACAAAGGGTGATCCTCCTGCGGAACAGGCGCCTCTTCCGCCACCATCCCGGGAGAAACCGTCCGCGCCAAAGGCACCCGCACCCAAAAACGACTGCCCTCCCCCACCCGACTCTCCACCCGGATGTCCCCACCCATGTGCTGAATGATCTCCCGGCAGATGGTCAAACCCAACCCGGTGCCCCCATGCTTGCGGGTGACGGACGAGTCGGCCTGATGAAACGGCTGGAAAATGGCCTCCAGCTTATCCTCCGCAATACCGATGCCGGTATCGGCCACACCGAAAAGCAGCTCTCCGTCGGGCATCGTTTGCGCCGTGACGGTGACACGCCCCTTCTCGGTGAACTTGATGGCGTTGCCGATGAGATTGAGAAATACCTGTCGCAACCGCCCCGGATCCCCGCTGACCCAACAGGGCAACCCCTCCGCCAGCTCCAGAACCAGCTCGTTGCCCTTGTCCACCGCCAGAAGTTGCAGAATCTCCACCGTGCCCTTGAGCAGATTGGGGAGGTCGAAGGGAGTGGTCTCCAGATCGAGCTGACCCGCCTCGATCTTGGAAAGGTCGAGAATGTCGTTGATCAGCGCCAGCAACGCCTCGCCCGACTGATTGGAAACCTCCAGGAAATGGCGTTGCTCCTCGGTGAGCGTGGTTTCGAGCAGCAGCTCCCCCATGCCCAGCAACGAGTTGATCGGCGTGCGAATCTCGTGGCTCATGGTGGCCAGGAAACGGCTTTTGATCAGCGTGGCGTTCTCGGCCTGCTCCTTGGCCGATTTCAGGGCCTCCATGGCCCGTTTGCGATCGGAAATATCCCGCAGGATGCCGGAATAGAAGGAACGCCCCCCCACCGCCCAGGTGGCAATGGACAACTCCAGCGGAAATTCCATCCCCTCCCGAGTCAATCCGCTGAACTCCATCACCCGGTTTATGATGTGTGGCGCACGCCCCCGCTGCAGTTCGATCAGCCCCTGACGATGGCGCTCCCGATAGATCGCGGGCATGATGCGCTCCACCAACTGCCCCACCATCTCCGCCTCGGTGAAGTGGAAAAGACGTTCGGCGCCACGATTCCAGGAGATGATGACACCGTGGTCGTCGATGGTGATGATGGCGTCGTTGGCAGTTTCGGCCACCGAACGGAACCGCTGCTCGCTGGCGCGCAGATCGTCGGCCATGCGCTGCCGTTCGGCAATCTCCCGGGAAAGGGCCTCGGTGCGCTCTTCAACCCGGACTTCCAGCAGATCCCGTGCGGCGCGGAGGCTCTCCTCCACCTGCTGTCGATGCCGGATCTCCTGATTGAGGCTGTCGGATACCTGCCTCAATTGCTCCATCTGGTTGACCACCTGCCGCACCATGGGGCGAAAGATGAACAACACCTCCAGCAACAGGGTGAAGAGGGTCGAAACCAGTACTGCGGTTTCCATGAAATGCAGCTTGCGGATTTCGGCTTCGCCTTCGCGCTGATACTGCCACACCATCTGATCCAGGGATTTGACCAGTACACCCGGCGCAGTGGCCTGAATGAAGCGGATGTAATCGAGATCGGGATGCAGTTGGCCGAACGGAGTGGCCAGCACCCGGCGCAGGGCCTGGATGTAATCCCGCATGCGCTGGTCCAGGGACGGGGCGCCCTTGAAATAGAGCTCGGCCACCGTCGGGCTCATGGTGGCGGGCAGACCGAGACCCACGTTGCCCCGGGTCAAACCGTTGTGGGAGAGTTCGATCAGATCGGTCGCCCGGCCCAGCTCTTCGGCGAAGGTCTGGTAATCCGCAGCGTTTTCCGCCAGAAGCATGCGTTGCACGAAGAGGGTGGTGCGCTGGGAAAGCATGCGCTGCCGCCCGCTGATGTTGACCACCGCGCCGGTACTCTCCTGTTGCAGAATGACCATGGTCAACGCCCCGAAGGAGGCGCAGGCCAGAAGCGCAATCATCGACAGGGCCAGAACATAGCGGCGGGTCAGCCACTTTTTGGCCTGTTTGAGATCGGACGGATACGGCGAGGAGGCGGGTAAATGAGCGGTCATGCCGATGTCTGTTGCCCTATTCCGGCCAGAGCGGTGACCGAAACGGTATCGGATAGTGGAGGAGTTGCCTAAAAGAGTAGCAGAAGGGCCTCGGGGGACGCTATGGGGAAATATGACCCGGCCTCAATAGCCGCTACGGCGACACCACCGGGCCAGGCCCGGCTTCCGAATGGGCCGCATCCTCTCCGGTCCGGCCAACCCGTTGGATGGCCTGGAGAAAATCGCGTTTGCCGATGGGTTTGGTGAGATGGTCGTCGCAGCCGGCGGCCAGACTCTCCTGCTTTGTTCCGATGGAGGCGTGGGCGCTGAGGGCGATGATGACCAAGGCCGGACGATTCGTCTCCCGTTCCCAGCGACGAATGCGGCGGGTGGCGGTATACCCGTCCATCATGGGCATCTGCAGATCCATTACCACCAGATCGAAGACCTCATCCCGAACACGCGCCACCGCTTCGATACCGTTGTTGACGATCACCAGTCGATGGCAGGTCTGCTGCAGATAGAGCTGAAACAAGGCTTGATTGTCCTGGGAATCTTCCGCCAGCAAAATGCGCAGGGACCGGTTGCCGGCTTCTGCGGAAGCACACGGGGGAAGAACCTGGGGAAGAACCACCTCCCGCAGCGGCAGGGTGAAAAAGAAGGTGCTGCCCAGCCCCAGTTCGCTTTCCACCCGCAGATGCCCACCCATCCTTTCAACCAGTTTACGGGCGATGGCCAGGCCCAGCCCCACTCCCCCGTAACTGCGGGTCAAACCCGTATCCACCTGGATGAACCGGTCGAATATGCGCTCCCTGTTGTGGGCGGCAATACCGATTCCGGTATCGGCCACCGAAAAGAGCAAGGCGTTCCCCTCCGGAGCGTGGCGCAAAGAGACCGTGACGCGACCTTGATCCGTATACTTGATGGCATTGGCGATCAGATTGACCAGAACCTGGCGCACGCGATTGCCATCGCCCGGAATCAGCGGAGGAATGGCGGCCTCGACGTCCGTCACCAGGAGAAGCCCCTTCTGCCCGGCAGCCAGCATCATCAGCCGGGAGGTCTCCTCCACCACCTGGCCGGGGCAGAACGGCTGCTCCTGCAGGGTGAACTGACTCGATTCGAAGCGCGAAATATCCAACACATCGTTGAGAATGGCCAGAATGGCCTGGCTCGAACGGTGCATCATCTCCACATAACGCCGCTGCTCTGCGTTCAGATCCCCCTCCAGAAGGATTTCATTCATCCCCAGGATCACATTCATCGGAGAGCGGATCTCATGGCTCATGGTGGCCAGGAAGATGCTTTTGGCCTGATCCGCCGCTTCCGCCTTCTCCTTGGACTGAAGCAACGCCCTCTCCTGCTCCTTGCGCAGGGTGATATCGGTAATGGCCATCTGCCACTGGAAGGGTTTCAGCTCGATCAGCGGCTGGTCGTTGCCCACCCCGCCATAAGCGATGCTGGTCAGTTGCACATGAATCGGATCACCATCTTTCCGGATGATGTCGACTTCACACCGCAACAGATCACGAGAGGCCGTTACCGCCTTGCGGTGGTGATAGAAGGTGTCCTGATCCTCCTTGGAAATGAACTCGTGAAAGCGGCGACGCGGCAGGGACTCTTTTTCCAGGCCGAGCAACAGTGCCCCGGTCTGGTTGGCCGCCTGGATGGTCCCCTTTTCGTCCAGAATGAAATAGCCCACCGGGGCCTCGTGAAACAAGTGGCTGTACTGGTCGCGCGTATGCTCCAGTTGCAGCTGGACCTGTCGCAACTCTTCGTTCTGCATCTCCAGCTCGATTTGATGAACCTGCAGTTCGTGAACCACGGCGTTGATTTCCTCCGGAGCGGCCAGGCTCCAATCCCGGCCATTCTGACCCAGAACCTGCTCGGCCAGATGGCGCAGCCGGGAGCTTCCCCGGAGAGGAAGACCTTCTCTTTCGTCAATGATGGGTAAAGTATTATTTTTCATGTTGTATTCTCATTCTTAGTGAATTTTTGTCCCATTATTCGTCTTTGTCTTTAAGCGGGGAACCCTTCGACATCGATACGCCGCCTAATGTGGCCGATCCGAAATATCGATGGCCACCGTGGTCACGCCGATCACTTTTCCGGAGGAGTGGAACAGCGGTTCGGCGGACACCTTGCAGGTCATGAGACCATCGGGGAGCGGCAGTACGATGATCTCCTGCTCTCCCCGAACCCCCTGCAGAACCCGTTGCTTCAGGGCGAGCAGCCGCTGCAAACCGGGGTGGTCCCCGATTTCGTCATCGCGCTTGCCGAGGTAATCGTCCACCTTCACCCGTGGGTGGGTGGAATAGATCCAGGTATAGCGCAAACGTTCGTCCACATTGGCCACCACGATGGCCAACGAGGAGTTCTGCAGCGCCACCCTGAAACGCTCCTCGCTCAAACGCAGGTTCTCCTGCATCTGTTTGATCTCGGAGATGTCGACAAAGGCGATGACCACGCCTTCGATGACGTTGTCCACGGTGCGATAGGGACGCACCCGGATGGAAAGCCACTGATCCTCCTCGGTCTGGGTCTCGAATTCCACCGGAATGAGCGATTCCAGCACCGACTCGGCGTATCGGGAGAGATCCTTTCCTTTCAGATTGCTGACCAGGTGACGGATGGGGCGACCGATATCGCCGGGAATCAGGTTGACGAACCGGGTGGCGGAGGGGGTGAAGCGCACCACCCGGAGGTCTTCGTCCAGAAAGATGGTGCCGATTTCGGTGCTGGCCATCAGGTTGACCATATCGTTGTTGGCTTTGGCCAGGCGATTGAGCTTCTCCTCGTACTCGGCGTTGACCGTGACCAGCTCCTCGTTGACCGACTGGGACTCCTCCTTGGCCGTCTCCAGCTCTTCGTTGGCGCTCTGCAGCTCCTCGTTGGAAGCCTGCAGCTCCTCGTTCATCGACTTCAGCTGCTCATTGGAGGATTCCAGCTCTTCGATGGTGGTTTGCAGGTAGGCCTTGGTCGATTTGAGTTCTTCTTCCAGCCCGGCCAGGCGTTGATCGCCTCGCTTTTTGGGGGGCTTCTCCTTGCGCGTTCCGGCTTTGCCGGGCAGGACTCCCAGATCCTCGAAGAGGAGCCACATCCAGCCTTGCAGGGTTTCCGGACAGCGCATGGGCTCCACCATCAGGTTGACCAGGTGGCAGATTCCGTCGCGTTTGACCCGCAGTTTTTCGTGACGCAGAGCCTTTCCGGTGGTTTTGACCTGACGCAGCGCGGAGGCCAGTTCCAGGGAGAGCCCATCCCGGGCCAGTTTCAGAACGTTCCAGTGAACCTCTCCCGAGGGGGTATCCAGAAACAGCCCGGTATCGCCGTGGATGTACATCACATCGAACCGCTCGTTGACCATCAGGCAGGTCGGGGTGTGATCGTTGAGCAGATGCTGCTCCATCAGCTCCTTCAAACCCGGACCGGGACTATGCTTGGGCAACAATCGCTTGCGCGGACGGCCCCGGTCGATCACCGCCGGTGGGAGGAAATCCGGCGGCAGCAGGGAGGCGTCGGCTTTGTGGCGATAGATCTTCCACTTCCGATCGATGACCTGATAGGCCGTTGCGGAGTCGCCGGTGGTTTCGGAGGTGCCCAGGAAAAGGAATCCCTCGGGTTCCAGGGCATAATGGAACAGGGAGAGAACCTTGGTCTGCAAGGCGGGCCCCAGATAGATCAGCAGGTTGCGGCAACTGATCAGATCCAGGTTGGAAAAGGGCGGATCCCGGATCACACTCTGGGGCGCGATGACCAGCATGTCGCGAATAACCTTGCGAATGCGGTAGTGGTTGCCCTCCGGCATGAAGAAACGGCGCAGACGCGGCCCGGGAACATCGGTGGCGATGGTGTCCGGAAAGAGACCCTGCCGGGCGTCTTCGATGGCGCGGTCATCGATGTCGGTGGCAAATATCTGCACCGCGTGTTCCCGACCCTGCCTTTCCATGGCCTCCCGCAACAGGATGGCGATGGAGTAGGCCTCCTCGCCGCTGGCGCATCCCGGAACCCAGATGCGGATCGGGTGACTTTCCGGGTGGCTTTCCAGAAGCGTCGGAATGACCTTCTCTCCCAGGGCCTCGAAGGCCTCCGGATCCCGAAAGAAGTTGGAAACCCCGATGAGCAGATCCCGGAACAGATGCCTCACTTCGTCGGGGTTTTCCTGCAGCCGGATGACGTAGTCGGCAAGTTTCTGGACCTGCAGCATCGCCATGCGCCGTTCCACGCGCCGCAGAATGGTATTTTCCTTGTAGAGGGCGAAATCGTGCCCGGCATGGGTGCGCAGCAGGGCGAAGATCCGGTTCAGTTGGCCGGAATGGCTCTCTTTATTCGTTTCGGAGAGGGGGAGGGAGGGAGCCCCCCGGGTGAAAAAATAGTCCACCAAAACCCGTGGTATTTGTTCCGGCGGCAGAATGTAGTCGGACATGCCCGTTTCCAGAGCGCTTTGGGGCATGCCGTCGTATTTGGCGGAGGCCGGAACCTGGGTGATGACCAGACCACCATTCTCCTTGATGGCCTTCAGCCCCAGGGTGCCATCGGTTCCCGTGCCCGAGAGGATGACACATGCGGCGTAGCGGTGTCGGTCCTGGGCCAGGGAGCGAAAAAAATGGTCGATGGCGAAGTAACGGCCTTTTGCCGCCAATGGCGGCCTCAGAAAGAGGATGCCGTCTTGAATTAGCAAATGGTGGTTGGGTGGAATGACGTAAATTGTATTGACGACAACGGGGGTATCGCCCTGCACCTGCAAAACGGGAAGAACGGTGTCGTTCTGGATCAGGGCGGGCAGAATGCTGGGATGGTTGGCGTCCAGATGTTGCACCAGAACGAAGGCCATGCCGGGATTTTCCGGCAGGTTGGCGAAAAAGCCCTGAAACGCCTCCAACCCGCCAGCGGAAGCCCCGAGTCCGACAATGGGGAAGAGCCCTTTGCCCAAGGACGGCTCTTTTTGGGAAACCTCTTCACCTGCCGGGAAGGGACGTTCCTCCGACCCTTCGGTCATCGGCTCCGCAACAAGGGCTACAGGAGGTCGGTTCGCATCTCTCTTACGCTTGGGCATGCCCACTCCTCCATGAGTCGTTCTCAAATCGACGCCTGCCGGTTCACAGCGGAGACCGGGGGAGGGTATTCCCTCCTCTCTCCTTTCCAACCGTCAGAGCCAAAGGCAAAACCTTGGATAATTGTTCCGCTATAGTATCTGTTCAGACATACGGGGGTTCGGGGGGGGATTATCCCCCCCGACGGGTCCAGGGCAGCGCCCTGGGACTTTTCCTTTGCCGTTGACACGATCATGTCGCTCTGGGCAGGGGTCTGAATAGTTACCCGCTATACGGGGATTCGGGGGATTATCCCTCCCCCGAAGGGTCCAGGGCAGTGCCCAGGAGTTGTTTTTTCGCTGTTGATACCATCACGTCGCTGTGCAGGATCCTGAACAGCTAGCGCTAAAGGATGGAACATTTCCTTTTTTTTGCGACTTAAAAAAATATTAATAAATACAATGAACTTAATTATTAATAATAATACTCCACACGTTTTCCGGCATTTTGTCGAATTCAAAAGGTCGGCGTTTCCGGATGACAGAGCCAACAATATTGTTCGGATTATATCGTACGGGGGAGGATACCCTATTTCCAGGAAATACACACTAATTTCCGCAAAAATCAGACCATGCCGCACTCTGCGGCCTTTCAAGGGAGCATTGAGCGCGCAGTTCGTCGATCGGCTCCCTCCGAAACAGGGCAAGGACTTTTGGCGGCGGCGTCTCACCGATTGATTTCGACAGGGTGTTGGATCACGCTGGTTTATTTCTGTCGAATTCAGTACCGTATGGGATGAGACGATAAGGATCGTTCCGGACAATCCATAAACTGGAGAAGTTGCCATGACCCTCCGTTTGTTTACCGCCGTCATCTTTCTGATTGGTCTGACCGTGCTGCTCAACCCTGTCCGGGCGGACAAGCCTTCCTGGGCCGGCAAGGGGGAGGGACGCCACGAAGAGCCGGAAGAGCGTTCCCCGCACAAGGCGAACCGGGAACACGCCGGTGAACATTCGTTCACCAACCAGGACTGGGATATGGTGCGAAAATATTACAGCGGAGAGCTGGCCAGAGGTCGCAAATGTCCTCCCGGCCTGGCCAAACGCAACAACAACTGCACGCCCCCCGGTCTGGCCCGCAAGTGGGCCAAAGGCCAACCGCTGCCACGGGATGTGGAAGCCCACCCCCTGCCCAACGATCTGGTCCTTCTTCTGGGAGGACTCAATCCGAACTACCACTATGTGCGCGTGGCCGCGGACATCCTGAGAATCGCCGAAGGGAGCCGTATGGTCATCGATGCCATCCAGGACATGGGGCACCGGTAATCGAACAGGCCGGAGACACGCGGGGGGCATGCTCTTCCGTGGAAGAACCAGGGAGTTCGGAGGGTAAACCGCTCCCCCTTTGGGAGGTTTTCCCATTCATACGGGGGTCCGGGGGGGATTATCCCCCCCGGCGGGGTTCGGGGCAGCGCCCCGAGGTGTTGACCTGGTCGTAGCGGGTCGAAGCCCGAGGGAGAAATGGCCACCCCGGAATCCGCACTCCACCCGGTTCAAGCTTCGACCCGCCGGAGGGGGCCAGGGGAGGGTCTCATCCTCCCCATCCGTAAAACGAGCCAATTCTGCCATGGTTCGGATTTTCAAGAATATGGGGCTCTTTTTCTCCGAAAAGCCCCGGCTGTGTCCGGGTGGCGACTTCAAGGATGGGGAGGATAAGACCCCCCCCGGCCCCCCTCCGGGCGGGTCGAAGGGTTTACGGAGTGTGTGCTTTTTGGCAGGTTGCTGCGCTTTCTTTCAGGCTTCGAGCCGCGTAACTATTCAGACTCCTGCACAGCGCGGCATGATCCTATCAACGGCGAAAGGAAAAGTCCCAGGGGTGCCCCCTGGACCCCATGGGGTCGGAAGTCAACAGCAAACGGAAGAGTCCCAGGGCGCTGCCCTGGACCCGTCGGGGGGGATAATCCCCCCCGAACCCCCGTATATCTGAACAGATACCCACCCGCTATGGCCAGGTCAACACCTTGGGGGGGATAATCCCCCCCGGACCCCCGTATTGGTGACATTTCGTGCGCGATTGGGATAGAATCGCCCGATCCGTCCACCCACAGCCCCAGGAGCCTGCATCATGCCCGAATTCCACTATGCCGATATCCTGCCCGCCGGCCATCATGAGGAGACCCCTTTCCGGCGGTTGACCACGGATTTCGTCTCCACCGGCTCCTTCAACGGGCAGGAGATCCTGCAGGTGGCCCCGGAAGGTCTGACCCTGCTGGCCGCCGAAGCCATGCGGGATATCGCCCATCTGCTGCGCCCCGGCCATTTGCGGCAACTGCGGGCCATTCTCGACGATCCCGAAGCCTCCGAAAACGACCGTTTCGTGGCCATCGAGCTGCTCAAAAACGCCAACATCGCCGCCAACATGGTTCTGCCGGGTTGTCAGGACACCGGAACCGCCACGGTGATGGGCAAGAAGGGGCAGCAGGTCTGGACCGGCGGCGGGGATCGGGAGGCGTTGTCCCGCGGCGTCTATCGCACCTACACCGAAAGCAATCTGCGCTATTCCCAGGTGGCCCCCATCACCCTCTACGAAGAGAAGAACACCGGCACCAATCTACCCGCCCAGATCGACATCGAAGCGGTGGACGGCTCGGAATACAACTTCCTCTTCGTGGCCAAAGGAGGTGGCTCCGCCAACAAGACCTTCCTCTTCCAGCAGACCAAGGCGCTGCTCAATCCCAAAAGTCTGGTGGCCTTCGTCGAGGAGAAGCTCAAGGGATTGGGCACCTCCGCCTGCCCGCCGTATCATCTGGCGCTGGTTATCGGGGGCACTTCGCCCGAGATGACCATGAAAACCGTCAAACTCGCTTCCGCCCATTATCTCGATGATCTGCCCGCTCAGGGGGATGGTTTCGGGCAGGGTTTCCGGGATCGGGAGTTCGAAGAAGAGGTGATGGGCATGTGTCGCCGCATCGGCTTGGGGGCGCAGTTCGGCGGCAAGTACTTCGCCCACGATGCGCGGGTCATTCGTCTGCCCCGGCATGGAGCCTCCTGTCCGGTGGGGTTGGGGGTTTCCTGTTCGGCGGATCGCAACATTCTGGGGCGCATCAACAAAGAGGGCATCTGGCTGGAGGAGTTGGTTCGGGATGTGGGGCCCTATTTGCCGGAGGTGAACACGGCGGCGTTGAGCGCGGAGGTGGTGCGGCTTGATTTGAATCAGTCGATGCAGGCCATTCGTCAGACCCTGAGTCGCTATCCGATTCGGACGCGGGTGATGCTCACGGGTCCGATCGTGGTGGCGCGGGACATCGCCCATGCGCGGATTCAGGAGCGGCTCAATCGGGGAGAGGGCATGCCGGACTATTTCCGCAACCATATAGTCTATTATGCGGGTCCGGCCAAAACACCGGCGGGGTATGCTTCCGGATCGTTCGGGCCGACCACGGCGGGGCGGATGGATTCGTATGTGGATGGGTTTCAAGCGGTGGGTGGCTCCATGGTGATGTTGGCCAAGGGCAACCGGTCGGTGCAGGTGACACAGGCTTGTCAGAAACACGGAGGCTTTTATTTGGGATCGATCGGCGGTGCGGCGGCGCGTTTGGCGCAGGATTGCATTCGCAAGGTGGAAGTGATCGATTATGCGGAGTTGGGCATGGAGGCGGTGTATCGCATCGAGGTGGAGGATTTCCCGGCATTCATCGTTGTAGATGACAAAGGCAACGATTTCTTCGCCGCTCTAGGCCTATAATTAGCAAAAAAGGTTGGTGGAGTCTGAGGGGGAGCTCTGCTGCCCCCTCAGGGTGTTATCCGTTGACGTGGCCGTAGCCTTGGCCGTGGCGGGTCGAAGGCTCAAAAAAAAGCGCAAAAGCCGAGGATCCCCCTCCGGCGGGTCGAAGGGTTTACGGGGATCGTGCATTTTGGCGGGTTGGGGCGCTTTCCTTCAGGCTTCGACCCGCCACGTCAACGGCAACGTCAACACCTCGGTGCGCTGCCCCGGGGATAAGCCCCCCCGCGGACCCCCGTATGACTCAATAAGCCTTGGCCACCGCCTCCTGGACCAGCAGACTCAATTGATCGAAGCCGAACCGGGGCAGGGGACGCCCATTGACGAAAAACTCCGGCGTGGCCCGTACATTGAGCGTCTGTCCGTCCCGCACATCCTGCTGCACCACCTGCACCACCGAGGGACTGTTCATGTCCGCAGCCAGTCGTTTGGCATCCAGATTCAACACCTCCATGAGGGCAAGCGCCTTTTCCGGTTGCGAGGTGTGGTTGACCACCCAGCGGTTCTGACCGGCAAACAGCCGTTCCAACGCCTCCCAATACTTGCCCTGCAGCCGCGCCGCCTCCAGCATGGCCACCACCTTATCCGAGCCGGGATGCAGCGGCGCATATCGCATCATGACCCGCACCTTGCCCGGATACTGCTCGATCAGCTTGGCCACCAGGGGATAAAACTCCCGACAGGTGCCGCAGGCGGGATCGAAAAACTCCACAATGGTCACCTTGGCGTCGGGCGGTCCTTTGACGGGAGCGCCGTCCCGTTGCCAAACCCCGCTGGCCGAAGCGAGTTCCGGCGATGCGGAGTGGTATTTCTGAAACAGCAACGCCGCCAGAACAAACACCACCAGAAGCATGCCGGCGGCGGCGCCGAAGAGCAGTTTACGGTTCATGTGGACTCCATTCTTTTGACGTAATACAGCAACAGACCGATCACGGTGAAGGTCAACAGCGCCATGAGCGGAATATTCAGAAAACCGAACAGCGAAAAATAGGTCCTGGAGCAGGGAATGCCCTGCACGCAGGGCTGCAGATCTTCCGGTATGATCCCCGCCACCAGAAGCACCTGATACAGGGCGATCAACCAGCCGATGGCATTCAGCACAGCGGCGTAACGCACCACCTTCGGATCGTAGGGAAAGAGCGCCATGGCCAGAATCAGGGCCAGGGGATACATGGCGATACGTTGATACCAGCAGAGACTGCACACCGGAACGCCGACGATTTCACTGAGGAAAAGGCTGCCCAGCGTGGCCCCGGTAGCCAGGAACCAGGCCAGGAACAGCAGCATCCAGCCGGAGGGGGTGCGTTGCGCGTTGGTCATTATCATTCTCGAAACCCGGTGAGAAGAGCGCCTTTCAATATTTTATCTTTTATACCGCGTCTACTTTGGAATACGAAATTTTTCTGTAACTGTTCAGATATACGGGGGTTTGGGGGGGATTATCCCCCCCAACGGGTCCAGGGCAGCGCCCTGGGACTCTTCCGTTTGCTGTTGACTTCCGACCCCATGGGGTCCAGGGGGCACCCCTGGGACTTTTCCTTTCGCCGTTGACTTCGTCATATCGCGCTGCGCGGGATCCTGAATAGTTACAGAAAAAG
>JADGAQ010000112.1 GCA_015231925.1 Magnetococcales bacterium | reverse complement strand
AAGGGCTTGCGGACGGCTATCGTCGCTATCTGGACAACCAGTTGCGGGAGCGTTTTGGTCTATCGGGCGTTCCGGTGCGCTGGAGCTTCCGAAAGCAGGAGAATCCCTATCGACGTGAAGGGGAGGGGTGACGGGGGGCAGGTTTTCCCGGAATCGCGAAAAGAACAGACTCAGCATGTCCTGTTTACGGGCCAGGAAGTATGTCTGGTTGCGTTTAAAACAGATCTGGTTACCCGGATCTTCCATGAAGGCGATATATATATTATAAGTATCCAGGATATAGAGGGCGATATATTCATTATTTTTTCCAAGAAACAGCATCCAGCCATACCGTTCATTTTTCGCCCATGGGGGCGGGAAGGTGATATTCCGGAACGGCAGATGACCGATTTCCGTTTCCAGCGCGTGACTGTCAAACAAGGAGTTTGGCATGATCAGGCACATGGTTTCCCAATCGAAGTCGGTGAAGGCGGCGAAGGGCAGTTTATGGTTGCGCCACTCGACCTGTTTCACCCGGTCCAGGATGGTTTGGGGCAAGGCGCGACCGGGGATGTTCAGGAAATAGCCGAAACGGGTGGCGAATGGAATTTTATCCAGCGTCGGAATGATGAACAGAGTTAGAATAAAGAGAAGCAATATATTTCTTATAGTCTTATAAATAAAAAACCATGTTTCATAATATTTACTTTCTTTGTGTTTATCATAAAATAGTATTTTATATATGATTAAAAATAAAATAGCATATTTTGTTATCGCGATATCCAAAAATGAAAGAATATATTCGAACATGGCAATCCTGTTTCGCCATTCATACGAATTGAAAGAGATGCTCCGCCTGCCTGGTGGAGGAGAGGCGGAGCGTGCCAGACACAATCCCTTTTTGGTTTGCCTGTCGGCTCAGGCAGCCTGGTGCCAATGGCTGGCTACCAGAGTCGCCACTTCCTGGGGATGTTGATCGAGAGCCTGGGACCAGGAGAGACCGCCGTGTTCGGCGCCAAACTGGGCCATGGCTTGAATCAGCAAATCAACCTGGGTGTTGAGCAGAACCTGGTCGCCGGCGAGAAGACGTTCTACCTGGGCTGTGCCAGTCAGGTTCCAGTCGGTCACCTTGACGGCATCTCCAACGCCATAACGCAACCACAGGGAGGTTGGATCCTTTTCCAGGATGATATCGCCTGGAGTGAGGCCGGTGGCAAATTCAATCGTGTCAACACTGCCGCTCAGAGAGCCTTTTTCCACGATTTCATCCTGCCCGTCCCCTCTGGAAAAGCGATAACGATCTCCCGACCAGGTGCCGCGCAGAAGGTCGTTGCCGGAATCTCCCTGGTAGAAGTTGCCCAGGCTGGCATAATCCTGGCTGCCGTAGATGCCGCCCAACGTATCGTTGCCGCTTCCACCGTAGAGTTGATCGGCACCGGAACCGCCATCGAGCATATCGTTTCCGTCGCCGCCGTTCAGCAGGTCATCGTCGTAACCACCGCTGAGACTATCGTCCCCGGCGTCTCCGTAGAGAAGGTCGTTGCCGCTCTGTCCATACAGAGTGTCGTTTCCGCCCAAGCCGTGCATGGTGTCGGTGTAATTGTCGATGCCATTCAGGGTATCGGCCTGCTCGGTTCCGGTCAGGTCGAGTGCCATGTTTTCCAGAGTGGGGATGTCCCAGACGGTGCCGTCGGCGAAAGCCACCTCCTCGATCTTGGAACGGTAGGAGGATGAGGAGAACCAGAAACTGACGGAGAGGGTGTCACCCGTGGCGGTGAGGACGAGTTTCAGGGAAGTGCCATCGCGGCTAACGGAGACATCCGAGGTGGAGAGACCGGGAGCCAGTTCGATGCGATCGGTGTTGTTGGCGGCGGTGGAAGTGCTGCCGCCAAAATAGTCGGTGATGGTGTCCAGTCCGTCGCCGGAGCCGAAGTGGTAGACATCGCTGTAAAGGGAGCCCCGCAGGGTGTCGTTGCCCGCGCCACCCCAGTAGTGGTTGCCCCGGTAAATGGTCCCTTCCTGAACGAAACCGTAATAGTCGTTGGAGCTTTGATTACCCCCCAGAATATCGTCTCCATTGCCTCCGATGAGTTGGTCGCTGCCGTTGCCGCCGTCGAGGGTGTCGTTGCCGTTGCCGCCGTACAGTTGATCGGTGCCGCTGCCCCCGTCGAGGGTGTCGTTGCCGTCTCCACCATCGAGGATGTCGTCCTCGCCACCGCCATAGAGAGCGTCATTTCCCGCTTCACCATAGAGGAAATCGTTGCCGCCTTGACCATAAAGCGTGTCGTTGCCGCCCAAGCCGTGCATGGTGTCGGTGTAATAATCCACCCCGTTCAAGGTGTCGGCCTGCTCGGTTCCGGTCAGGTTGAGTGCCATGTTTTCCAGAGTGGGGATGTCCCAGACGGTGCCATCGGCGAAGGCCACCTCCTCGATCTTGGAACGGTAGGAGGGGGAGAACCAGGAGGTTACGGAAAGTGAATCCCCCGTGGCAGTGAGAACAAGCTTCAAGGAAGTACCATCATGCGTGACGGAGACATCGGAGGTGGAGAGACCGGGAGCCAGTTCGATGCGGTCGGTGTTGTTGGCGGCGGTGGAAGTGCTGCCGCCAAAATAGTCGGTGATGGTGTCCAGTCCGTCGCCGGAGCCGAAGTGGTAGACATCGCTGTAAAGGGAGCCCCGCAGGGTGTCGTTGCCCGCGCCACCCCAGTAGTGGTTGCCCCGGTAAATGGTCCCTTCCTGAACGAAACCGTAATAGTCGTTGGAGCTTTGATTACCCCCCAGAATATCGTCTCCATTGCCTCCGATGAGTTGGTCGCTGCCGTTGCCGCCGTCGAGGGTGTCGTTGCCGTTGCCGCCGTACAGTTGATCGGTGCCGCTGCCCCCGTCGAGGGTGTCGTTGCCGTCTCCACCATCGAGGATGTCGTCCTCGCCACCGCCATAGAGAGCGTCATTTCCCGCTTCACCATAGAGGAAATCGTTGCCGCCTTGACCATAAAGCGTGTCGTTGCCGCCCAAGCCGTGCATGGTGTCGGTGTAATAATCCACCCCGTTCAAGGTGTCGGCCTGCTCGGTTCCGGTCAGGTTGAGTGCCATGTTTTCCAGAGTGGGGATGTCCCAGACGGTGCCATCGGCGAAGGCCACCTCCTCGATCTTGGAACGGTAGGAGGGGGAGAACCAGGAGGTTACGGAAAGTGAATCCCCCGTGGCAGTGAGAACAAGCTTCAAGGAAGTACCATCATGCGTGACGGAGACATCGGAGGTGGAGAGCCCTGGAGCCAATTCGATGCGGTCGGTGTTGTTGGCGGCGGTGGAAGTGCTGCCGCTGAAAGAATCGGTGATGGTATCCTGTCCATCACCGGAGCCGAAGTGATAGACATCACTGTAAAGAGTGCCAAGCAGGATATCGTTGCCCGCGCCACCCCAGTAGTGGTTGCCACGGAAAAGGTTTCCTTCCTGGACGAAACCGTAATAGTCGTAAGAAAGCTGATAACTGCCCAGAATGTCGTTTCCGTCTCCCCCGAAGAGCCAGTCGCTGCCGTCGCCCCCGTCGAGGGTGTCGTTGCCCACTCCTCCCGAAAGAACGTCGTTGCCGCGCAGTCCGTTCACGGTATCATTCCCGTCTTTGCCGAACAGGAACTCCCCATTGTCCGTTCCGGAGAGAGAATCCCCGGAAACGCTGCCAAGAAACGTTGGCTCTCCGAATTGCCCGAGGAGAGAAACCCAGGGGGTGGAGGAGAGTCCGCTTGCAAGAGCAGCTTCCGTATCGCCGGGGGAGAGGCCGGATTCCGCTGACAGGGAGCGCAAGGCGGGTATCGTGGTATGCCAGAAAGCAAGCTGGGCATCGATCTCTTGGGGAGCGATCTCCTGCAAGCGGGTCAGAATCGTGCCGAGAGAATCGGTGAGGGGAATGGCGTCCTGCATCCAGAAGAGGGGGGAATGGGGCATGGCGGGTAAAAGCTGGGCCTGAAAGAGAAAACGGGCCAGATAGCCGTTCAACAGGGTTTGCCAGGCGTCGTTGAGTTGCGCCGTGGCGGAACCGGCAGGATTGCTGTTTCCGCTTTGCAGGAAGTTCTGCGCGGTGAAACGTTCCAGCAGGGTGAGCTTGCGGGCATCGAAGGCCGGTCCCCGACTGGTGGGGTCGAGGCCATCCACCCCGCCCCAGCGGAACAGAATGGTTTCCATACGGGAAGAGGCGTCCGTCATCTGGTTGAGAGGCAAGGAGGCGAGATCCTGCACCATCTGCAGAAGCGAGGCATCGGTACTCATGGCTTCCGTCAAGGTCTTGACCGTGCCGTAGCCGCGCAACAGGGGCAGACGAAAGGCTTCATCCCGGATTTCGATCGAGCCTGTGTAACGGCTATAAAGGGGATCGGTGGCGAACCAGACATCCCCCATGCTGCCGGAAGAGCCGTCCGTGCGGGTGAAGGAGGAGAGAGCGGCGACCACGTTGCCCTCCAGGGAGGAGCCATTCAGGACAAAGGATCGGTTCAGGGAGGAGACTCCGGCTTCGGTGAGGGTTTGCAACTCTCCGGTGTCGCTGTTGCCATCCCCGTCGAGATCCCGCCAGATGCGCAACTGGGCAAAATCGGCATCAGTTGCGTCGATGAGCCCATCCTGGTTGCTGTCGAGAGTGGCCAGACTGGCAAAGCCGGGAGCAAAGCGGTAAGGGTTGTTGGGATCGGGGGCGCCGGGCGTCAACTGGGCCAGTTCGGCTGCGGAAAGGTGGCTCTGGTCGCCGAAAAGTTCGCTCGAATCCAGAATGCGCCCGTCCCCGTTGCGATCCCAAGCCAATAGCCCATCATCCGGGTTGATCCAGCCGGTGCTTTCGGCGAAGAGATTGCCGTCCAGATCGAAGTAGGCCTTGTTGCTTGCGACATTGCTCAATTCCAGCCCGTCTCCGTCCAGGTCAAGGACCAGAGGGGACAGGTAGGGCAGCAGACTGGCGGAATGGAATTTTTCCAGGATCATGCGCCCGAAAGAGATATTTCCAGGAGTTGGCTGCATCCAGGGCAAGCTGGACATGACCTTGTCAAAGGCTTTGTCGAGACTTGAAACGGACTTTTTCTCGGAAATAAGTTGGCCAACATCGGAAACCTCGTTTGAGGAAGGTGGCGTGTGAAAGACGGTGCCGGGGGGAAGTTGATCGCCCGGATTGAGAGATTGAAGATCTGGATTGATGGCGTCGAAGATGTTCTTTGCTTGCTGTGGTGTAATATTGAGTTTAATGGCAATATCGCTGACGATATCGTTGATCGTTTGCCCGGATTGAGATTCCTCGGCGATATCTGTTGCATCGCCGCTGGCATTGAAATCGATTTCCTTGCCATCGGGCATATAGATGGTGCCTGATCCATCGCTGCGAGTGACGATGACAATATCGTCATCCATAGTGTCCGGTGATCGGGACAAGACGACGGTTTCATCCCCGCCGGGGGTTGTAACAACTTTATCCCCGTTTGGACAAAATTTTAAACACGGTCCGTTGGTTTTGGAACGCCATTCGATACTGCCATCGGGAAGGGCGACAATTGTTTCCTCCGGAGATGTGGCGATGGGTAGATCATCTACCCAGGGCCAGTTAAGTCCGCGACCGTCTGTCCATAAGTCAGCAATTTGTTTGGTTACGGCACTGGCCATGGCAAGAGCTGGGCTGAGGCCGTAATACATATTGCCTAGAAGAGTTCGGAGATTTTGTTCTATTTCATTGAAAGGCAGGTTGTGGAATGTTTGTTGTATATTGGCCCACGAACCTTCATTACCTTTGAAGGTCTCAGGGCCACAAATAAGACACCATAATCCTGGGCCACCTAGATTACCAAGTGGGGTGCCAGTCCAGGCCGAAATATTTAATTCTGCCTTAACATACGCATCTTTATGGTATTTTTCTATGGTTTCAACGTCGATAGGGTATCCAAAATTTTCTACCCTGGCATCAAAGTCGCGAGTCATTATATCTTTCATCAATTTATCAGAATCGATATTGCTCCAATTCGGGTTTATCTCATGAGCTGCTACCTCAAGATATAGGTTTGCAGTAATACCAAGGAATCGTTCTATTGTCGTTCCAACGTCACCGTTAGTAGCGGCTGGAGCGGCCAGTAGGCCATAGCTGTGTCCAGCTTGAGCAAGGATATTATAATAGGCAGCTGAATTGCCGGTATTCTTGGCATGTTCCATAGCGGTCAATTCAGTCGCTGTTAACTTGCGTGCAGTCATGGTTAGTCTCCTCAGGTTGGGTTATCAATCAGAAAAGATTCTAAAGTTGAAATAATAAAATATTTAATCATAAAATAATCTTTCATATTTTTCTTTAAAAATGAAAAATCCACCTCAATATTATAAAATAATATATCGCTATTGCATGATAGATTTTTAGTAATACTGTCGATACGATCATCTCTTCGACATGAAATAATCTCCTTTTCGCTTCCTGATGAAATCGTCAAAATTTCGTCATTATCATTATGATCGTGACTTTTGTGATAGTACACTTCTATGTTATTTTCAAGTCGATATCTAAAAACGGTTTTCCCTTTATTTGCCATATTTTGTACTAACTGTCTGGCGATATATGTCCCTCTATAATTATCCTGGATCAGAACAGTGATAGTGCTTTCTATGTCGTATTGTACAAAGTCAAGTCTATTCCTTGTATGCCTTCTAAGGTGATGTGGAAGTTTAAAATGGAAAAGATAGGAATGGGACTGTAGTGGTTTGTTTTGAGATGGATGATGGGATGCAGAAAATCGCGCCGGGAAACGAAATGCATGGTTACCCAGATGCAACTGGTACGTCTTGACCGACAAATCACGGTGTGGGTCCAGGTAAGTCAGCGCTGCATCCCAGGCATACCTTCCATAGATTATCAAGAGCAGGACAAGAGCCACGGTCCATTCCAGTGTGGTTTTCAGACTCGGAAGATGGGGTTTCGGCAAAGAAAGTCTGTCCTTGCTGAAGCCGAGCAGCCTTCGGAGAATCCAAATCGGATAGATCATGAAGGCCAGGGACATGGCAACTTCCAGAAGACGCGAGAGTAGGCTTTCTCCATGTGATATGGGCATTGAGTCACATTTCCTTATTTTGACTGCCAATGTGGTAAAATATGGTAGCTTTTGTCCACTCTTGTCCTGCAATGGGTTGAGGGGTGTTTCGTTCACTCACGGGCTGTTGCCAGACTTGTTGCCGGGCGGTGGTTCAGACCATCCGGGATCGACCATAGGGGAATCGTTCCACTCCAAGGCGGTTGGAATGGGAAAGCCGGGTACTCGGTCAGATGTTCTGGAAAAATAGAGATGCAGTTTTTCCTGCTTGTCGGCGATCAGGAAAGCGTGGTCCCGTTTGAAGCAAACCCGATTTTTCGGATCTTCCGCGAAAGACACGGTGTAGTCCTTGTCCCTATCCAAAATATGAAGATTCGCGTATTCATTGTCTTTGCCAAGGAAGAATAACCAACCATATCGTTCCTGGTCGGCCCACTCTGATCGAAATTCAATTTTCTCAAAGGGTAAAGGGCCGGTCTCCATCTCCACCATGTGGCTGTGGGCATGGGAATGAGGCATGATCAGGCACACTGTTTCCCATGGAAAGTCCGTGAAGGAGGCAAGGGATTGTTTTTCGTGCTGCCAGGGGAATTGCCGGACCCGTTCCAGAAAGGTTTGAGGTAAGGCAATCCCAGGGAGGAAGTAGTATCCAAGAGTGTTGATATACGGCAGGTGCTTCAGAGCGGGATACAAAAATAGAAATATCAATGCGAGTAATATTACATCTTTGAAGGCGTTATATAGACTCTGCCCGTAAATGTATAACATGTTAGAAGATTTTCCATAGAAAAATAACTTAAAAATTACCATATATACGAATATAAACAAAGGAATGTCAGATGAGAACACCCACATAAAGAAAAGACAGGCAAGATGGGCTGGATGAATCATTGTCCTCCCCTGTAATTTGTTTGCGACTAAATTATCTTTATTGTTAATTTTCTGCTTTGTGGGCAGCATCGTTCCAATCTGGTTTAACTGTTGGAGCCATGGTATCCAGGTACATGTTGGATATAATACCCAAAAATCGGTCAATTTCAGTGCCTGCATCTCCATATGTCGCCGCAGGTGCTGCCAGAATAGCATAGCTGTGCCCGGCATTCGCCAGGATATTGTAGTAGGCGGCAGCATCGCCTGTTTGCTGGGCGTATGATAAGGCGAACATCTCTCCAGAAGTCAATTTTCTTGCCATGGTGCTCATTGTTGTACTCCGGTGTGTTGTGATGCGTCGATAAAGGACTGTAATGATGATGTAATGTAGCTCTTGATTTCGAAAAATTCTCTTAAATAGTCTATCGGAAAGCTAAATTCAATGTCGATATTTTTGAATAATATATAGCATTTGCAGTGTGGGTTGGATTGAGATCTTGTTTTAATTCCGCACGAAAGTGTGTTGTGTTCCGTGTTTGTTACGGTCAGTATTTCGTGATCGCTGAGAAGTGGATCCCGGTTGTGAAAATAGACATTTGTGCCATTATCATATAGTGAGCGAAGAGTGCCTCTGTTCTTAACTAAAGAATTGATGTGCTTTCTTGGCTGATAGCTTCCTCTATAGTTGTCATTAATACCAACAATTAGTCTTCCTTCGGTTCTGAATTTCATATAATCGCCAACATTCATAATGTGCTTTCTAATATAAATGGGAGTAGGAAGGGAAAAATAGAACACATGTCTAATATAATACCTATTTAACGGAGTTGGATCTTTATCAATAAAAATTGTCGGAAACGTAAATTTAATTCCTTTAAGGTACAATACGGAAGTATCCGTTGAAATAGGCAAGGGGGGCTTGGTTAAATCGTCGGCCATTTTCCAGATATTCAGCGACGCCAGGGGAAGCCAGATGGCCAAGGCGACCAGCCAGGCCCGACGTGGTGTTCTCCAGGTTGCCGGTTCCTCACTCATGGCGAACGCCTTCCCTCTGGGAAGTCTTGTTCTTCGGACTCATCGCCGACATCCCCCTGGGCGTTTCCTCGGAGCAGGATGTGCGGGGGACCAAAACCCCCTGGGTTCCGTTTTCCCTCGGTTTTCCCCCGTTCCCCTGGGGCAGACCTGCTCCCGGTTTCCAAGACAGGTACAGATAGGTATTTCCTGTCCAGATCCTGCCATCACCCCTGCTGCTGCGCCTTGTCAGAGCTGCCGATTATGGATAGGTCGTACTGAAAAAACTCCAGACTCACAGTCTATGACATTCTTTTATCACTTCATATCGCTGCCTGGAATGAATTTTTTGCAGGCCGTTTGAATTTTTCATGGACATTGGAGGGAAACAGAAGAAAAATATCCCAAGAAGGAATAAATAACATACATAATAAAATTTTAACAAATATTATATGTATGTGCGGCAGCCGAATTCACAGGAAAAATTTAGACAATAATTAAGAAAAATCTATAGCAAGAACAGGCCGTTATGATATTGCTTCTTGTATAGTCTACTTTATTTCCTGGTAGGCTCCTTGTCTAAATTATAATAGTAAAGTATATGACCCTGATTGTCGTGTAATGAGGCTTTGTCGTGCGTGAGTCGAATCCTTCCATTCCAGAAGAGCCCGATACCGGGTTGGCCTGCCTGCTGACGGCCATGCGTCTGGCGGGCTTGCCCGCCGATGGCCAGCAGTTGCGCCATCGTTTCGCCCCGCCGGGGGGCATCCTGGGCGAGGTGGAGCTGCTGCGTTGCGCCAAAGCTTGCCAGTTCAAGGTTCGCAAGGTCTCCACCACCTGGGAGCGTCTCGCCAAAACCCCGCTGCCCGCCATGGGTCGCCACCGGCGCGGGAACTGGTTTCTCATCCTCGGCTACCAAAACGACAAGGTGCTGCTTCATGACCCGCTGGAATGCAAACCCCTGCTTTTGCCGCAGGAGATCTTCGAACCCTCCTGGACCGGGGAGCTGATTCTGTTGGCCCATCGCGCCCAGCTGGCCGGGCCGCAACGTCCTTTCGACATCACCTGGTTCATCTCTCCGATGGTCAAATACCGGCATCTGCTGGGGGAAGTGCTGCTCTCCTCCTTCTTCCTGCAGCTGTTCGCCCTGGTTTCTCCCCTCTTTTTCCAGGTGATCATCGACAAGGTTCTGGTGCATCACGGCCTGAGTACCCTCCATCTGTTGACCTTTGGCCTGGTCTCCATTGCCCTGTTCGAAACCATTCTGGGTGGTTTGCGTACCTACATCTTCTCCCACACCACCAACCGTATCGATGTGGAATTGGGTGCCCGACTCTTCCAGCATCTGCTCAATCTGCCGTTGGCCTATCACGGGGTGCGCCGCGTGGGGGATACCGTGGCTCGGGTGAGGGAGTTGGAAAATATTCGCCAGTTCCTGACCGGAAACTCCGTCACTGTGGTCATCGACCTCTTTTTCACCTTCATTTTTCTGATCATCATGTTCTTCTACAGTCCGTTGCTGACGGCACTGGTGCTGGGGGCGGTGCCTTGTTACGTCCTGCTCTCCGTTCTGGTGACGCCGGTGCTGCGCGCCCGTCTGGACGATAAGTTCCGTCGTGGCTCCGAAAATCAATCTTTCCTGGTGGAAGCGGTAGCCGGCATGGAGACCATCAAATCCCTGGCAGTGGAACCCCAGATGCGCCGGGATTGGGAAAATCAGCTGGCCGGGTATGTCGCGGCAGGGTTTCGTGCCGCCAATCTCTCCAATATCGCCAGCCAAACCGCCCAGGCCATCAACAAGCTCGATACCGCCCTCATCCTCTGGTTCGGGGCTTATCTGGTTCTGGACAATCGGTTGAGTGTCGGGGAGCTGGTGGCTTTCAACATGTTATCGGGCCGGGTCAGCGGGCCGATTCTGCGTCTGGCCTCTCTGTGGCAGGATTTCCAGCAAACCCGCATTTCCCTGGCGCGGCTGGGTGACATTCTCAATGCCACGGCGGAGCCGCACACCGACAGTCCGGGTCGGGCCTCCCTGCCTCCTTTACGGGGTCATGTGCGTTTTGATCATGTCACCTTTCGCTATCGGCTGGACGGGCCACCCGTCATCTCACAACTTTCCCTGGATATTCCCGCCGGGCAGGTGGTGGGCATCGTGGGCACCTCCGGTTCCGGGAAGAGTACTCTGACCCGGTTGTTGCAGCGTCTCTACGTACCGGAAGGGGGGCGGGTACTGGTGGATGGGGTGGATCTCTCCCTGGTCGATCCCGCTTGGTTAAGGAGGCAGATTGGGGTGGTGTTGCAGGAGAATTATCTTTTCAATCGCTCCGTGCGGGCCAATATCGCCCTGGCGGATCCGGGATTGCCCATGGAACGGGTGGTGGAGGCGGCCAAATTGTCGGGTGCGCACGAGTTCATTCTGGAGTTGCCTCATGGTTACGACACCATTTTGGAGGAACGGGGAGGGGGACTTTCCGGGGGGCAGCGACAGCGAATCGCCATTGCCAGGGCGTTGGTGACCGATCCGTCCATTTTGATTTTTGACGAGGCTACCAGTGCTCTGGATTACGAGTCGGAGCAGATCATTCAGCACAACATGCAGAGTATTTGTGAAGGACGCACGGTGTTTGTCATAGCGCATCGCTTATCCACGGTGCGGCAGGCGCATCGTATTATCACGTTGGAGGGAGGGCGGATTGTGGAGGATGGCAGTCATCGGGAATTGCTGGTGGCCCAGGGGCGGTATGCCAAATTACATCGCATTCAGGAGCAACACTGAAAAAGAATAAATAAAACTGCCTTTCAATATATTATCTTATAGAAAGTAAAAATAAAATATTCTATCCTTTAACTTTATTTGTTGTTCTTTTTCATAGAAATTTCTTTAACATAAAAAACAGAAAAGCTACGTCAAAGAATAGAACATTTTCTTTTTTTACTTTCTAAAGGACAAAATATTAAAAGGAAAACGGATGCTTTCCTCCCTTCACCGACACTGGCAGGTCTATCTTGCCGCCCGTTTCCTGGAACGCAACAACCCCCCGTCGCCACGTCTGCCCCACGAGACCGCCTTCCTGCCTGCCGTTCTGGAGATCACCGATTCCCCACCCTCTCCGGCAGGTCGCTGGACCAACTATACCCTGATGATCCTCTTCCTGGGGGCGCTGATTTGGTCATGCGTCGGAGAGGTCGATATGGTGGCGGTGGCTCAGGGACGCATCATCCCCAGCGGACGGGTCAAAAAGGTGCAACCCCTGGATCCCGGCATCGTTCGGGAGATCCTGGTACAGGAAGGCAGCTTTGTCAGACAGGGAGATCCCCTTATCCGGTTGGATGCCACCGAAAGCCACGCCGATACCGAGCGCCTGAAAGGAGAATGGCAGGAAGCACGTGCCGAACTGGCCCGCTGGGAGGCGTTAAGTCAGGATCCTCCACGGCGCGACTATGCCGCTCCGGAGGGAATTTCTCCTGAAACGGCAAAACGTCACAAACATCTTCTGGAGAGTCAATGGAGCCAACATTTGGCTCAACTTGCCGCGTTGGAGGCGGAACGCAGCCAACAGCAAGCCCGTTTACGGGCCATCGAGGTGGAAATCCGCAAGCTGGAGGCCATTCTGCCCTTGGTGAGCGAACGGGCCAAAGCCAAGGAGATCTTGGCCAAACAGGGCAACGCAGCCCGCATGGACCATTTGACTTTGGAGCAGGAGCGCATTGCGGCGGAGGAAGATTTGCGGGGCAAGCGGCACAATCGGGAGGAGACTCTGGCGGCGATTGAAACGGTTTTGCGGCGTCGCAAGCAGTTGGAGACCCAGTTTGCTCAAACCGCCTGGGAGAAGGTGGTGGACGCAGAGCGTCAGACGGCCGTTTTGCAGCGTGAGGTGGAAAAGGCTCTGCAACGCTGGGAACGCTGTCTGTTGACTGCGCCGGAGGAGGGGATTGTGCAGCAATTGCAGGTTCATACTCCGGGGGGGGTGGTGACTCAGGCTCAAGAGTTGATGTGGATTGTTCCATCCCGTGAAGGGGTGGAAGTGGAAGCCATGGTATTGAACAAGGATGTGGGTTTTGTGCATCCGGGGGATGAGGTGGTGCTTAAGGTGGAAACCTTCAACTTCACGCGCTATGGCACGGTTTCTGGCAAGGTGCGTCATTTGTCGCGGGATGCGGTGGAGAAGGAGCAGGTTGGGTTGGTATATCCGGTTCGGGTGAAGATGGATCGGGAGGTGATTCAGGTGGAAGGGGAAGCAGTACGACTCAGTCCGGGAATGGCGGTGGTCGCGGAGATTTCGTCGGGCAAGCGGCCTTTGATTGCCTATTTGCTGTCGCCGATTTTGAAGACGCTGAAAGAAGGTTTCCAGGAAAAATAAATATTATTCTATCTTTTTTATATTTTATCTTTTAGAAAGTAAAAAATGAAAATGTTCTGTCTTTTGACTTTTTTGATAAAGAGAAGATTGAAAAAAATATTCTAGGGCGTGTTGACATTTAACAATTTTATCTTATCATATTCCCATTTATAGCAG
>JADGAQ010000111.1 GCA_015231925.1 Magnetococcales bacterium | reverse complement strand
GGAAACCGCCGCTCCACCGGCCGACACACCCCCCCCCCACCCCCCCCCGCCAATACCGCCAACGGCAAGGCCGAAACCAGGGCATACCGCACATCCGCCCCATAGGCGTAACTGCCGGCGTAAAAAAAGAGGAACACCCCCCAGAACAACAAAAACCAAAGCCCCACCGCCAAGCGCCGCCCCAACCCCTCCCCCGGCAAAATCAAACCCGCCAGGGCCAGAAAGGTCCAAACAAAAGGGAAATGCCGGTTTTCGAAGTAGTGACCCAAATTGACCTGCAGATTGAGGCTCAGATAGTCGAAACTGTACGGCTTGCCGCTGCTGCCCCAGGGATGGCCGTGAAACACCGCACCATGCAATGCCAGCGGCAACAGCAGCAGCACCAGCAAGACCAGAAACCCCGGAACCTCCGGCGCTTTCAGTGAACGCCACAGCAAGAGCAACACCACCGGGGCGATCAACAACGACTCCGGACGGAAATGGCCCGAAAAGGCCAACAACACCGTCAGCAGAAACAACGACGCCACCCCCCCCTGCCGCCGATGCCACAGCGCCGCCAGCACCACCAGCGCCGTGGTCACGGCTGCCGCCGGTTCGGCGGCGGTGGTGTTGTACCAGTGCAGATTCTGCGGATTCAACACCACCGCCGCCGCCGCAATCCCCGCACCCCGCCAGGAACCGCTGATCTCCCGGGCGATGAACAGCACCGTCAGCGCCGCCAGCCCCAACAGAAAATTATTGAACAGAAAAGCCACCCTCTCCGATACACCGAACAGCCGATAGACCAGACTGACCAGAAAAGGGTACCCGTTGGGCTGTTTGTTGTACTCCGGGCGGTCGCAACGGTAGATACCGTACTCGGTACCGCCGGAGTTGCACATCTGGGTCTGGCCCAGTTGGGCCATGTTCTGAGCGATATTGAGGTAGATGGTCTCGTCGTAATAGATGCGATGGGTGGACGGGGCCAACAGCGCGGTGGCCGCCATGCCCCCCAGGCAGACCAAAGGCAGCCCCCGGCGGACGTTGCGGGGCAACCGACCCCAAAGGGCCGCCAGCCCCTCCCGGTTGAACAACACCGCCAGCAGAATCAGCAGCAGGAGCAGCCGAAGGAAGGGATCGGTCCATTCGGCCAGCCACTCCTGCAGAGCGGCGCGTTCGAGATACTCCCCGCCCCGAACCACCACCCCGGACAGCAACATCGCCCCGGCCAGCAGAACCATTACCAGACGCGCCATCATCGTGAAACCCGGTACCCGGCCAGAAAGAGGTGATCCAGAGAGGTATCCCGAAAAGCCCGCAACGCCTCCTGGGGGGTGCGCACCAGCGGCTCGCCGTGCAGGTTGAAGCTGGTGTTGAGCACGATGCCCAGACCGGTGAGCCGTTTGGTCTCCTGCAGGAGCCGGGCGAAGGGGTCCGCCGCGTCGTCCGCCACGATCTGGGGCCGACAGGAGCCGTCGGGGCCGGAGACATCCGCCAGCCGCTCCCGCAAGCCCTCCCGGAAACGATAGGCGCTGGTCATGTGACGGTTGGGCGGACCCCGCAGATCCTCCAGCAGCTCCGAGGCATCCGACTCCAGGATGGCGGGACAGAAGGGCTGATACCAGGTGCGTTTCTTCAGACGCACGTTGAGCCGCCGGGCCAGGCCGGGGGCTTGGGCCGAAGCCAGGATGCTGCGCCCTCCCAAGGCACGGGGACCATACTCCATGGCCCCCTGGAACCAGCCGACGACATCGTTGCGGGTCAGGTGCCGGGCCGCCTCCATAGCGGGATCCTCGCAACGCCGCCAAACGAGATCCCCCGCCTCGCGCAAAGCCTGCCCCACCTCGGCATCGCCGTAAACCGCCCCCAACCCCGGATGACCCAGGGGTTGGAAGGGACATTCGGGAAATCGCCGTCGATGCACCAGCAAGGCCGCCCCTGCGGCCAGACCGCCATCGCCCATGTGGGGAAAGACGAAACAGCTCTCCACCTCCGGCAACAAGCGCAGGCGGCCGTTGAGGCGAATGTTGGCGAAGAGCCCTCCCGCCAGGGCCAGATGGCTCTCGCCGGTGGCGGCCAGGGCGTTGCGGGCCAGTTGCACCACCAACTCCTCCAGGGTGCGTTGCGCCATGTAGGCGAACTGCTCGGCGGTGTTGCGCCAACAGATCCGGGCCAGCTCGCGATGCAGCGCGGCCCCGCGAAACCGCCCCACCAGCCGCAGCCCCTCCACCCGGAACAGGGCGAGCATGGGGTTGCGGGCATCGGGCACCGGCAGGGCGTTGGCCGCCAGGGCCATCACCTTGCCCTCGTCTTCCAGTTCCCGCATGTTGAGCAAGGCGGTGACGTGTTCGAAAAAGAGCCCCAGGGAGTGCCGCACCGGCAGACGGGAGAGGATGTTCAGGCCCCTTGCAGCCTCGAACGAACCGATCAGACCGCAGAGACCATCCCCCACCCCGTCCAGAGTGAGCACCAGCCCGCGGGGGGCCGGCCCTATGAAGGCCGCCGTGGCGGCGTGGGCCAGATGGTGATCCACCAGCTCCAGGGGGGCGCGAAGGCCCTGGTCCGCCAGCTTCCGGGCAACCAACTCCCGGCTGATACGGCGCGTCAGGCCGTTGCCGGGCCATTCGGTGAGGCGGTATTTCAGCCGACGGGTCAGCAGACTGCCCCAACCGGGATCGACCAGCCGCCGCCGCACCCGATAGTGCTGTTCCATGGTCCAGGGCAAGAGGCGTCCCAGGGTCTTGGCCACATCACTCGTGGAGAGCCCCACCGCATCGACCGACTGAGGAGACAGCCCGCGCAAGGCCAGACACTCGGCGATGGCCCGGTGGGGAAAGCCGATCTCCAGCTTGCGCCGGCTCAGGCGCTCCTCATTGACGGCGACGGTCAACCGCCCCTCTTCCACCAGGGCTGCACCGGCATCGTGACCGTCCCAGATCCCGAGGATGATCATTCAACAAAAGTATCTGTTCAGGTATACGGGGGTTCGGGGGGGATTATCCCCTCCGACGGGTCCAGGGCAGCGCCCTGGGACTCTTGCCGTTGACCTCCAACCCCATGGGGTCCGGGGGGCACCCCTGGGACTTTTCCTTTCACCGTTGACACACTCCTGCCGTGACGTGAGAGGGTCAGAACAGCTACCAACAAAACAGGTATTTGACCAGGGAGTAGCCATAGCGGAACCAGACCTTTCCCAAACGGATGGAGGAGCGGCCATGACGCCGCTTGTGTTCGTGGCTGGGCACTTCCAGCAGTCTTGCCCCGCGACAGAGGGTTTTGATGACCATCTCCTGCTCGATGGTGGTGATCGCCTCTTGCAGATCGAGCTGCCGCAACAGCGCGGTGGTCATGGCGCGAAAGCCGTTCTGGCTTTCGCTCAAGCGTACCGAGAAGCGTTTGTTGATACAAGCGGTGACGAAGGCGCTGCCCGCCAGGCGGAAGAACTCGTCGAAGGAGCCGTGCAACTCGGAGGAGCCGCCGATCAGCCGGGAGGCCTGCACATGGTCGGCCCACCCCTCGCGGAGCGGGGCGAGCAGGCTGGGGATGTCGTCGATGACATGGGAGCCGTCGGCATCGATGAAGACCACGAAGGGGGTGGTCAGATGAGGAGCGATTTCGCGGATAGCCGCCCCTTTGCCGGGACGGGAAGCCATGAAAACCTGGGCTCCGGCGCGTTCCGCCCGCTCGCGGGTGTCATCGACGGACCGCCCGTCCAGCACCACAACCGTCCCGGCATGCAGCGCACAGCCCCGCACCACCTCCTCGATGGTCAAGGCCTCGTTGAGCGCCGGAATGACGGCGGTGACATCGTGGTTCATGCAGATTACGTCCATCGAAAGGATACGGGAAGCAAACGCGCATGGCTTCCACGGGCCTCATACGGTACCCATTTCGTTGGGGGAATAAAAGGCGCTGCTGTCGGGGAGAGGGAACAACCAACAGGTTACCCGATAAAGGGGTCTCACCGGCGAGAAGACCAGACCCTAAAATATATATATGAATCAGGTAAAAATTTGTTAATATTTCAACGCAGAAATATATTATATTAATCTATATAAATAATATAACTATTATATATTATATTTGTATTCGTATTTTTATAAATATGATACGTTACAGACTTCTCCATGCGATGAATTTCTTTTATCCATTCCACAGCATGCAGGAGGTGTGATACTGTTTTGGCCTTTACCTGACAATCCGTTCTCCTGCTATATCTGGCATGATTCTTTAATCTTGAGGCTTACTGCCATGTCCATTGGTTCCAAGCTTACCGACGATTCTTCCGTTCGACTGCAAGCCACCCTGATTCCAAAACTAAATCTGTCTTTCTACCATAATGCCTTGTCTATTATTCGTGAGATCATTCTGTTCAACGAAGGAAAGACCACATTGGACAATGTGGAGCTCACTCTTTCTTCCTCACCTCCCTTTTTCAAGTCCAAGGTATGGCATCTTGATCGCCTCGGGGCCGGGCAGAAATTTCATCTGACCGATTTGGATATCCTCCTGGACGGGGCGTTACTGGGTCGGCTTACCGAATCGGAGAAGGCGGTAGCGAACTTCGTTCTGAAAGCAGGACCAGATAGTATCGCCAGCCTCGACGCAACTCTGGAATTGCTTCCTCGCAACCAGTGGGGCGGAGTTGGACACATGCCGGAAATGGTTGCGGCATTTGTCCAACCCAATGATCCGGCAGTGGATCGTCTTCTGAAAAAAGCTGCCGAAACCTTACGCCAGCACGGCAGATCAAGTGCCCTGAACGGTTACAAGGATGGATCGAAACATGCCTGGGAGATAACCTCGGCGATATGGTCAGCGATTGCCTCTCATGGGCTCGACTATGCCCTACCCCCGGCCAGTTTCGAACATACCGGTCAAAAGGTGCGCAGCCCCAGCCAAATATGCGAGAGCGGCCTGGCCACTTGTCTGGATCTTACCGTTCTATTCTGCGCATGCCTCGAACAGTGCGGACTGAATCCGTTGATCGTCTTTTCGCAAGGGCATGCTTTTGCCGGAGTATGGTTGAAGGAGGAAGAGTTTTCGACATCGGTGGTGGATGACGTGACTGCCCTGCGCAAGCGCATCATGTTACAGGAGCTGGCGCTGTTCGAAACCACCTTGATTACCCATCGGCCCTGTCCACCCTTTACCATTGCATCGGATCGGGGAACCTCTCAGCTCGCCGAGACGGCAGAACACCCCTTCGAGCTTGCGGTAGACATACGGCGAGCACGGATGCAACGGATCAAACCCCTGTCCAGCGCCGAAAGCCTGTTACCCCAGGAGTCTGCACCTTCCCAAGGTACCGAACCTGTTTTCGCCGAAGCCCCAGTTTTTCCGGATGAAGACAGTGTTGAGGCTGAAACGTCGCCGCTTGGCAAAGTGGAAGACCGTCTCCACCGCTGGCAGCGCAAATTACTGGACTTGTCCCTGCGCAACAAACTCCTCAATTTCCGCAGCGGCAGCAAGACGATTACCTTGGAAGCCCCCGATCCCGGCCGGATCGAGGATCTTCTGGCCGACGGTCATACGCTTAAACTCCTTTCCAGACCGGATCTCATGGAGGGAAACGACCCTCGAAGCCGGATCATTCACACCAACAGAACCGGTGAGGATATCCTGCGGGAACACGCCCGCGACGCACTGTTGCGCAAGGAGATTTTCGTCTCGCTTCCCCCCCCCGACCTGGAAAGCAGACTTATCGGACTTTACCGCGAGGCGCGTTTGTCGTTACAGGAAGGTGGTGCAAACATTCTCTTCCTGGCTTTGGGTTTTCTGGCCTGGACCAAGGATTCCAAAGAGGGAAAGAAACATCTCGCCCCATTACTTCTCATACCCGTCACCCTTGAACGAAAAAGTGTTCGTTCAGGCTTCTCCCTCAAACTGCATGACGACGAACCCCGGTTCAATCCGACCCTGCTGGAGATGCTCAAGCAGGATTTCAAGCTCACCATCCCGTTGGCATCGGGAGAACTGCCAAGGGATGACCATGGGCTGGACATCGGTCGCATCTGGGATGGGGTCACTCAGGCGGTTAAGGAGATCGAAGGATGGGAGGTGGTGAAAGATGTCGTACTCTCCACTTTCTCCTTCGCCAAGTATCTGATGTGGAAAGATCTGGTCGACCGGACCGAGTTGCTCAAACAAAACCCGGTAGTACGGCACCTGATCGAAACACCCAGGGAAACTTATCCAAGCCCGGTGGAGTTTCCCAATCCCCGTCAGTTGGACACCTTGCACGGACCGGAACAGGTATTCTGCCCGCTACCCGCCGATTCCTCTCAGTTATCCGCCATTATGGCCGCCGCGAAAGGAAAGGATTTTGTTCTGGTCGGCCCTCCGGGTACAGGGAAAAGTCAAACCATTGCCAATCTGATAAGCCAGTGTCTGGCGGAACAAAAGACCATTCTATTTGTGTCGGAAAAGATGGCCGCGCTCGATGTGGTTTACCGGCGGTTGCGTGATGTTGGCTTGGGAGAGTTTTGCCTGGAGTTGCATTCCAACAGAGCCAAAAAGTTGGATGTATTGGCACAGTTGAAGCAATCCATGGAAGCCCAAAGCAATACAGATCTTCAGGAATGGCACCAAGAGGCAAACAGACTTCAAGTATTAAGGAATCAACTCAACCAGTTTGTCCACCACCTTCACTTCAAACACCGCAACGGATTAAGCGCGTTCGACGCTTTGGGGATCGTGGTGGAAGGAGGATCGATCCATCCGGTCCTGCCCTTTCCCTGGCACGATGCCGATACCCATGGGCGGGAGGATTTGGACCAACTGAGACAACTGGCTGATCGATTGGCTGTCAATGCGGCCCAAATCGAGCATTTGGCCAGTTCTCCGTTAAGCATAATCGCTCGTGGGGAGTGGTCACCTCGTTGGCAAGAAGCTCTGATGCAGGCCCTTCACGGCGTTGCATCCGCCGTTGAAACCGTGCAACAACAAGCCAATACCTTTATTCGCCTTTCCGGATTGCCGCACTTTCTGCTGACACATCCGGTAGCCGAAGGTCTATTTACCCTCGCCAACGCACTTCCTCAGGCCTCCGGAAAGGATTGGCGTTTTGTACTCCGACCGGATGCCCCATCGCTGACCCAAGCCTTGAAACAAGGTCGTACCCTGCTGATACGTTGCAGTGAGTTACGCGCCCAGCTTGCGAAACCTGCCGAGAAGGAGGTACTTGAGGGATTAAGAAGAGGCATGGAGTTGCTGGCCCAACACCGGGTAATCACCGCTCAGCTGTCCGTTGCTTATCGTCCCGAGGTTGCCAACCTGGACGTGAGGCAACTCAAGGCCAATCTGGAGCGGGCTGAAAGATCCTTGTGGCCTTTTAGCGTGTTGAGGCGGCATCGCGTACGACGCGCCCTTTCCGCTCTTATGTTTGGAGAGGGTGTTCTTGAGGCGACCAACGATCTCCAGCGACTGGTGTCCCGTCTTGAGGTGGAAGAAGAACTGAAGACCCTGGATCACCTGCAAGCCAAAAGCGACGGACTCTGGCAAGGGTTGTCCACCCACCCGGAGCGGGTTCAAAGTGTCTTGCGATTTCATGTGGCGCTCTCTTCGGCCCACAAGCGCGAAGATTGGCGTGACGAAGGGTTGGAGGAGATCGCCAATGGGAAATTTGGATCAATAATGGCTGACAATCTGGAGCGAATGAGACAAATAAAAACGATCGAAAGCTCATTGGTTAATTTCAATTATCTCACTGATAAGACGAATGGTGCTTGGAATGGACGATACAGTTCCGAGGATGAAATTGCCGACGTTATTCTCTTTCAGGAACGTATCGCCGAAGCCCTGACAAAGCTCACCAAAACACCCGACGAAATAAATGTCGTTAAGGAATGTTTATCAAAACTTCTTGGGGATGGTAACACCCTTATTTCAATCACGGGAACCGTCGGGGAGGCCTGTACAGGCTACATAGAGGCCTTCGGCCATTTCCGCAACGCCATGACGACTCTCGAAGAACTGACTTGCAACAACCCGAACAAAAACAGTGTGCGTTTCGGAGAAACCCTGCCTGCCCTCGCCGAGATTTGTCGTGGACTCATCCGTCAGCAAGCCAAAGTCCGAAGCTGGTGCGCGTGGTACAATTGCCGTGACGAGGCAATCAGACACGGTCTGGCATCACTGGTCCAAACCATCGAGCAAGGCACGATTTCGCCGGATTCCACAGTCAAGGTCTTCCAGTACGCCTACGCCCGCTGGTGGCTAAACGCCCTGGTGGATAACAATGACATTCTAAGGAACTTTGTCTCGGCCGAACATGAAAAACGCATCGCCGATTTCGGCTCCCTGGATGACCACTTCACCCAACTGACCCGTAATTTTGTCAGGGCCGGCATTTGCGCAAAAATTCCCGGACACGCTGGCACGAGAGGTAATTCGGAATGGGGCATCCTGCGAAACGAACTGCAAAAGAAAAAACGTCACCTCCCCCTGCGTGAGTTGATTGGTCGAATTCCCACCATTCTGCCGCGTCTCACCCCCTGTCTGTTGATGAGCCCCCTCTCCATCGCACAACACCTTCCGGCAGATACGACCGCATTCGATGTCGTGGTCTTCGATGAAGCCTCCCAAATCCCGGTCTGGGACGCCATCGGAGCCATCGCTCGTGGCAAACAGGTGGTCATGGTGGGCGATCCCAAGCAACTTCCCCCAACCAGCTTTTTTGACCGGGCGGAATCCGAAGCCGACGCCGAAGACGTTGAAGGGGACATGGAGAGCATCCTGGACGAATGTTTGGGATCCGGCATTCCCATACACCACTTGACATGGCACTACCGCAGCCGTCATGAAAGCCTCATAGCCTTTTCCAACCACCGGTATTACCAAGGCAAACTGATCACCTTCCCCTCCCCGGTCACCCGGGATCGAGCCGTCCGGTTCCATTTCGTAGCGGACGGGGTCTACGAGAAAGGCGGTTCACGAACCAATTTGGCCGAAGCACGCGCACTGGTGGCCTTCGTTGTATCCCGATTGAAAGATGCCCGTTTTATCAATGCCGGATCCACCCTTGGCGTGGTCACCTTCAACGCCGAGCAGCAACGCTTGATCGAAGATTTGCTCGACGAGGAACGACGCAAGGATCCCTCCATCGAAATCCACTTCGCCGAAAACAAACTGGAGCAGGTTTTCGTAAAGAATCTCGAAAGCGTCCAGGGCGATGAACGGGATATCATCTGTTTCTCCATTACCTATGGCCCGGATCGCACCGGGGCCGTTTCAATGAACTTCGGCCCGCTGAACCGGGATGGCGGAGAGCGCCGCTTGAACGTGGCCATCACGCGCGCACGACATGAAATGGTGGTTTTCTCCAGCCTGCCACCGGACCGCATCGATCTCTCCCGAACCCAGGCACGGGGAGTCCAGGATCTGAAACATTTCCTGGACTTTTCCCAAAAAGGATCCCGCGCCCTTGCCGAGGCCGTTTTCGGCCCATTGGGGGACTACGAGAGTCCACTCGAAAAAAGTATCGCCCACGCCTTACAACAAAAGGGGTGGCATATCCATTCCCAAGTTGGCGTCTCCTCCTTTCGTATCGATTTGGGAGTGGTTGATCCGGATGCCTCGGGACGTTATCTCGCCGGAATCGAATGTGACGGGGCCACCTATCACCGTTCGGCCACTGCCCGCGACCGGGACAAACTGAGAGAACAGATTTTGCGAGGTTTGGGTTGGGAAATTCTGCGCGTTTGGTCAACCGATTGGTGGATCAACGCCGAGGACGCACTGGATAAGCTGCATGGCAAATTGGAGGAGTTGCTGGACAACAGCCGCAACCGACGAAAAGCGGAACTCCAAAAACAACAAGAAAACCAGACAGAAATCTTGAACGATGCCAACTCGCAACAAACTAACGATATAACTAATATAAATAACGCCGCAAACAAAGCAAACAACAACACAGATCAGTCTTATTATATAAAAGCTGATCCGTCATCCGTCATGGCCGCCGACCCAAAGGCGTTCTACGAACCCAGATATGAAGACTCCCTGAAAAAGATGATCCAGTCTGTCGTCGACACTGAGGGACCGATTCACGAAAACGCATTGGCCCTGAGAATCACTCATATCCACGGTTGGACCCGATGCGGCCACCAAATCCGCGACCGCGTACTGAACATGGCCAAAGAGCTTTGCACCGTTACCGAGGAACCCGTAGGCCTGTTTTTTTGGAAGATTCGCTCGGAAACAAATCAATTCCCCACATTCCGCCGACCTGCGGAGGGGAACGAACCTCGTCCACTCAATGAAGTGGCCTTACCCGAGTTGATGGCCCTCGCCAAAGAGATGCAGACCAAAGGATTGGACGGGGAAACAGCCATTCTCCGCATGGCGCGAGAGGCTGGACTGCAAAAACTGCGCTCCGTCGGAAATCGGGACCGCTTGGATATGGCATGGAAAAAAGCTTCTTCAGAACAACAAACCAGCGAATAACATCCCGCCTTCATCACGGAGAATTCTGTACCGGAAATTACGCAACAAACCTCGTCATCCCATGGGCAAAAAACCCCGTAAGCAAGACCGGAACGCCAAAGCTTCGACGTTCCATTCACATCGCCCCAAAGGTGGTTGAAGGTTTGCCGTAATCGTTGACATCGCCCCTTGACAACCGGGGGCACTTTCCCCAGGGCGTTGCCCAGGCCTATGCGGACATCGGCGTCATCCTGGGCAACCATGGCTTTAAGCGCGTTTCGGGCGCTCTGCAGGTTCCCCACTGCCAAGAAATGGTGTTACTGTTCCGGCCCCGATACCGCATCGATTGTGCCAACGGCGTAAAGGAAAGTCCCAGGGGTGCCCCCTGGACTCCATACAGGCCTTGAAGGCGCTGGTCTGGTTTTCCAGGTCCGTGCGCGACATCCGCGCCTTTCGCATCGAGCAGTGGTCCGACTTCACCCCTCTCTTTCATCCCCCCCCAAGCCGCTGCGTGACCTCCCGCATTCCCGCCAGGGAGGCCTCGTGCTGCGGGTTGGCGCGCAGGGCCTGCTCGAAGGAGGTCTTCGCCTCCTGCAGCCGACCCAGGCCCAGCAGCAGGTTGCCCCGGTTGTGGTGGGCATCGGCGTAGTTCGGGTCCGCCGCGATGGCTTGTTCGTAAGCCCGCAAAGCCTCTTCCGCCCGGCCCGCACGGCGCAGGATCATGCCGCGCAAGGTCCAGCCGTCGGGACGATGCGGCTCGTTGGCCAGGCCCTGCAAACAACAGCTCTCGGCTTGTAACCAATCCCCCCGTTGCAGCGCCGCCAGGGACTCCTGAAACAGCGGCAAGGCCTCCGCCCCGCCCGTCCGCCCCTGGCGCAGACGCTCCTCCGCGCACCAGCGACGCCACATGTGGCGAAACGCCTGCCCCACCTGTCGGGCATGAGCCGCCCGGTCACACAACACCGAGGTGCGCAATCGCTCCCGCAAGCCGCTCCGCAATGCCTGCAACCGTTGCGGCTGTCGCGCCAGCTCCACCACCTTGGCCACATAAGCCTCGGCATCGGCCACCGCCAGCTCCGGCAAACCCACGCCGCGCAGAAATACCGTGGTCTGTCGCGACACCGGGCGGTCCCCCCCCAGCGTCACGATGGGCACCCCCATCCACAAGGCCTCGAATGAGGTCAGTCCGCCGGAAAAGGGAAAGGGATCCAGGGCCAGATCGAGATCGCCGTATTCCGCCAACATGGCCGGATGGGGCGAACGGGGACGCAAATCGAGGCGCTCGGCGGCAATGCCCTCCTCCCCGAACCAGTCCAGAAACTGCCGGCGCATACCCTCCTCCGCCAAAGTGCGCCACTTCAGCACCAGCCGGGCCTCGGGAACCTCCCGCAGACAACGCGCCCACAAGGCCACCACCTGTCGCGTCACCTTGTTGAGGTTGTTGAAGGAGCCGAAGGTGACGAACCCCCTGGTCTGACAGGGTGCGGGAGCCACCTCGGGGGCATAGGACGGCGGGGTATAACAAAACCGCCCGCCGGGCAGACGCACCAGCCGTTCGGTGAACCAGCGCTCCTCCCCGAAAGGCACGGTGCCCTGGTCGGTGAGCAGATAATCCACCGCCGGCAGGCCGGTGGTGTCCCAATAGCCCAGCCAGGTGGCCTGAACCGGCGCGGGACGCCGCGCCAGCACCGTCAGGCGGTGCCCGCCGGTGTGACCCGCCAGATCGACCAGAATATCGATGCGATCCTGGCGAATGGCTTCCGCCAAAGCGGCGTCACTGAGCCCCCCCACGAAACGGAACTCCCGGCTGGCCTGTTTCAACCGGGCGCTGACATCATCCTCCCTCGGACGATTGTGATAGCAGTAGACCTCGGTTGCGCCATCCTCCCGGCCTTCGACGAAAGGCAGCAGAAAGAGGCCCACCGGGTGGTTGTAGAGATCTCCCGAGAGAAAACCGATGCGCAGTACCCGTTCGGGCTGCGGCGCATTGGCCCAGGCGCTGAAGGCCGGAATGCGGGCGCAATGGCCGGCGCTCCAGTGGCGATGGGCGGCGAACAGGGCATCCCGGTTCTGACTGGCGTCGTATTGCAGCAACATCAGATAATTGCTGTGGGTGCGCGCCATCGAGGGATCCCGACGCAACGCCTCCTGATAACAGGCGATGGCCTCCAGGGGCTGATTCAAGGCCAGATGGGAGGAGCCCATATTGTTGTAGAAAACGGCAGCCCGCTCGGGCAGGGCCTTCAGGGCCCGCTGATAACAGGCCAGGGCCTCGGAGGAGCGGCCCAACTCGTCGAGAACCGTGCCCAGATCGTTCTCCACCTGGGGATTGGGAGCCAACGCCAGGGCCTGTCGCAGGGCGATTTCCGCCGCAGGCAACTGGCCCAGGGCCTGTCGCACCGATCCCAGGGCGATGCAAACCTCCGCCTGACGGGGTTCCAGAACCAGGGAGGCCTCCAGCAGAGTCACCGCCTCGGCCAGGCGTCCGCCGCGCCACGCCAGTTGCCCCGCCAACGCCTGCCCGGAAGCGGAGGCGCGATCTTGCGGCGCGGCGCGGTCCAGCCACTGGGCGGCCTGGGCGGGATTACCGTCGCGCCAGGCTTGCCAAGCCTCTTCCAGAGAGGTTCTCGCCTTGGTCCGGGATGAAGGGGGCGCCGCCCGGCTGCGGGACGTTTTCGATTTCGGTTTCATACCCGGGATCAATGTCCCGCCAGGCGCAGCACGGCGAAGAGGATCCCGCTCATCACCCCCAGAGTCAAACCCACCATCCACTTGACCAGCTCGGCCTTGGTGGCGTCGATCTGCCCCTTCAGTTCGGCCTTGGAGGTTTCGATCTTGGCGATCAGTTCGGCACGGGTGGTTTCGAGCTTGGTATCGAGTTCCTTGATGTCCCGCTTCAGATCGGCACGGGTGGTCTCGATCTTGGCATTCAATTCGGCACGAATGGTCTCGATCTTGGTATCGAGTTCCTTGATATCCCGCTTCAGATCGGCTCGGGTGAACTCGATCTTGGCGTCCAGATCGGCACGGGTGGTTTCGAGCTTGATATCGAGTTCCTTGATGTCCCGCTTCAGATCGGCACGGGTGGCCTCGATCTTGGCGTCCAGATCGGCACGGGTGGCCTCGATCTTGGCGTCCAGATCGGCACGGGTGGTCTCGATCTTGGCGTTCAGATCGGCACGGGTGGTCTCGATCTTGGCGTTCAGATCGGCACGGGTGGTCTCGATCC
>JADGAQ010000110.1 GCA_015231925.1 Magnetococcales bacterium | reverse complement strand
TTCCGGCAAGGCCCGCAAATGCACCGTATGGGAAAACCGCCGGGTCGACAGCCCCACGGCAGGCCGTTCCGCCGCCGTCCACAAAGCGTGGGCGGGTTTGACCGTCGCGTTCAAACCCAACGTATGGCAGCGGGTGCAACCGCCAACGGCCTTGTCGGCGGTCAACGCCGCGTAAAAGGCCTTGAACTCCGGCCGGTCGGTCTGGCTGAAACCCCGCTCGATCCAGGCGCGCAACAAGGCGTCGGCATGGCCCGATGGCCGGTAAAGCAGTTGAAATTCGTCGCGATACCAGCCGCCGAAGCCGACCCAACCCGCCTCTCCGGCCACGACGGGCGCAGCGGCGGGCTTGTCGACGGGAGCTGACGGCGTGTCGGACAACAGGTCGTCATCCCCGTCCAGAAGAGTGTCGGAAGCCTTGACCGGGGGAGCCGCTTTGGCGACGACCGGCCCGGAGCCCGTCACCTTCAAAGCCACCTTCTCCCCCGCCCGATGGCGCGCCACCTCGGCGGCCAGATCGGGGAACCACTCCTTGACGGCGGAACGCACCGTTCCGGGCGAAAGTCCCCCGATCAACGCCGCCAGGCTGCGGGCATCGGCGGAGGGGGCATGGTCACGGACCAGCAACTCGGCCCACAGGGGCTGCCCCTCTTCCGACAAGGCCAGCAAACCCTCCTTGAAGGCCCAAACCCAGTCGACCACGGCCCGCAGGGTTTCGGGGGACTGGCCTTCCAGACTCATGGCGTCCACGGCAGGAAGTTCCGCCGGGCTTTTGGCGCGCGCCAGCAGCAGGGTCAGAGGTGTGGGCGGATCCACCGCCCATTCGGGCCACTGCCCGATGGCGGCGTTGGCGCGACGCAGGGTGTTCAGATCGAGTCCCGGCACCCGCAACATGGGAATGCCCCGAAGACCGGCCCGGTCGAGACCCCGCAGGGCATCCTCGTGACAGGCGGCGCACTGGGTGGCGAAGCTGGCCCCTCGGGGATGGGTCCCCGGCTGGCGGGGGTCGTGGCAGACGGGACAGCCCGAAGGAACCTTGGCCGCCAGTCGCGGCTCCTGGAAATGTTTGCGGTGGTGGCTGCCGTGGTCGAAACGAATGGCCGGGGGTCGAAAATCGGGATAGCCGGCAAAATCGGCATGATCGGCGGAAAAGGCGCGGAAACGACGGCTGTGGCAGGTCTGACAACGGGCGTCGTTCAGTCGCGACAGGGAGGCCATGGGCCCCTGATGCTCCCGATGGCAGGCGTTGCAGGCCAGTTGATCGGGAACGGGCACGGGTTTTTCCCCGGCGGGGGCGGATTTGAGGCGGTATCCGGCCACGCCGTGGGGAGCCAGGGCATCGTGCCCCAGAGGGTGGCAGGCCAGACAGGATTGGGAGAATCCACCGGCGGTGTAGGTGGAAAAGGCGGCCTTGATCCAGCCGATCAACCCCAGGGCATGGGCGGGATGACAGGTTTGGCAGCGGGTCACGGAGACGTGGCTGGAGGATTTGATGCCCGGCACCACCCAGGTGGGGGTGGAATCCCGACCCAGGCCGATCAGCAACAGGCCGAGCAACCCCAGGAAGAACCCGATGGCCAGACGGCGGCGGCGGCGACGCAGGGGGCGAACCGGCGTGCAGGGCGGTGTGGCCAGGCCGCAACGGCCCCGGATGTCCGGACCCTCGGCGCAGGGCCCCCCCTGGCTGGCGGGACGCTGACAGATCCAGCGTTCCCCCTCTTTCAGGGGCTGACAGGGTTGGCAGCCGCCGCAATGGCCGTGTCGATCCGGCCCGGCGGCGCAGGGTCGGCCTTCGGCGGCCCGACCGCACTGCCACGGCGAGGTGGGGCGCTCGTAGGGGCTGGTGCGGTGATCATGGGTTTGCAGGGGAGAGTCGTCGCGCACCGTTTCACCCGCTCCGGAATCCGTAGGCCAACACCCCGTGCAACAGCACCAGCGGCCAGAGGGCGTAAACCAGCGGGCCGTGCAGCAGACTCCAAACCTTGAGCGCCCCCTGCAGGGCGTAGTGGTAGTCCAGATCGGTCTTGCGCCGGATCAACTCCTCCAACCGCGCCAGATAGACCCGCTCCCGATCGTCGGCGTAGCGGTCCAACTCCCGCAACTCCTGCCGCAGCCGGGCCAAAGGCCGGGAGGATTCCACCAGGTGGGCGAAACGGTTGCGCGGCGCGGCCAGATAGGCGTGAACCACCCGGCGATAGAAATCCGGCAGGGTGGTGGAGCCGGTCTCCTGCAAACACTGCCGGATCAACTCCTGCGCCTCGTCCGCCAGTTGCCGACGGTAGAGGGGAATGCGTTCGAAAAGCACCTCCTCCCCGCGCCGTGCCAGTCGGCGCGGCAGGTACCAGCCCAGCCACTGCCCCGCCAGACCGCCGAGCAGCACCAGAACGATCAGCCCGCCCAAACCCGCTTCAAGCACCCCGTCGGGCAGACGACCCGGCAGATGCAGGATCAGCAGCGCCAGGGCCAGCCAGCCGGTCAGCACATGCAGACGTCGCCAGAGATGCATCGGCCCCAAAGGCAACACACAGAGAAACTTGCGCGGGGCGTGCAGGGTCAGAATCAGCAGCGCCACGCTGAGAAACCAGCCGGTGAGGTAACGACTGTCCCAATAGAGACGGTCGTACCGATCCTGGTAAAAATAGAGAACCAGCGCCAGCATCGCGACGGAGAGACTCCCCGAGCGGCGGGAGAGACCACGCAGCACGTTCATGGCCGCAGCCAGCGGCGCAGGCGCCGGGTATCCTGCATGTCGGCGCGCAGCAGGGCGTTGCCGGGACAGGCGCGTTCGCAGGCCGGACCACCCCACTGATCGACGCACAGGTCGCACTTGGTGGCTTTGCGTACCGGGCCGCCGCTGTCCACATACGGTTGCCCGGCGGCGTCGCGCACCTCGACCATGCGAATGGCCTCGTAGGGACAACTGTCGGCGCAGGTGGCGCAGCCGATGCAGGCCGCTTCGTTGACGATGACCTGCCCGCCCGCGCTGTGGCGGTGAATGGCCCCGGTGGGACAGCCGATGGTGCAGACCGGATCGATGCAATGCATGCAGGCGGTGGCCACCATCAGGGTGTCGTGACGCCGCCCGTGGCGCACGAAGCGGGGATTGCCCCCGTGGGCGGTGGCGCAGGCGCGCACGCAGTCGTCACACCGCACGCAGCGTTCCAGATCCACCATCATGGTGGCGCTGCCGTTGTTGAAACGATGCTCCACCAGAAACTCCAGCAGGGCGTCCTCCATGGCCGGAATGGTCCGGGGACCGCTCCACGAGGCCAGAAAGCCGCGTTTTTCCGGCGGGGGCGTGACATCCTCCGGCTTCAACAGCCGCTGGCAGCCCTCCACCGCCAGGCGCACCACATGCAGATTCTCCATGGCCCGCAACGACACCTGATGGCGGGGGATCTGCCCGGTCAGCATGGCGCGTTTCAGCTCCGGCAGACCGAAGCCCCGTCCCGGCCCCAGGAAACCCACCGTCTTGTGGCCGTGGTTGAAGCGTCGGCTGATGCGGGCGAAGCCCGCCTGCACCAGAATCAACTGGTCCGCCGGGGCCCCCTCCTCCGCGATCAGGGGCTCCCGCACCACCCGGTCCCGCCTCTCCCGCTCCGGGAGATCGTTGCCGCCGGGCGCGGCTTCCAGCGCACCGAAGGACTCGAAGGTGGCGTAGGTCTCCAACTGCCGGATCACCGCGTCGTCCAGCCGGGCGAAAAGGGGGTGATGGCGCAGAAAATAGCTCAGGGAACGGCTGCGATAGAGTTCATCCAGGGTGCGGCGGAAACGGGCGTCGAAACGGCGCAGATCCCGCAGTCCCTGCCAGCGGATCTCCAGCAGCTCGGCGTCCTCTTCGCAGATCACCGAGGTGGAGCGGGGAAAACGTCCCAGGGCGCCGATTTCGCCGAAGAGTTCGTCGGGACCGAAGGAGACGGTTTCGTGGCTGGCGAAGATCGATTCGGGGCGGGGGATCGACACCCGCACCGCCGCCCCGTCCCCCTCGAAACGGGTGGTCAGATCCTGCGGATCCGACAGGCGCGACACCTCGCGACACTCCGGCGGGCGCTCCCCGAGCCACAACTGGCGCAGCACGCCGCCCAGTCCCTTGCGTTTGGGACGGGTGCGCCCCAACCAGGCCTCGGGCAGGCCGGGACGCAGAATGACCCGCACCCGTCCCGACAACACCACGAAGGCCGAATGGCCGTAGTCACCGGCGCGCATCACCAGATCCCCCCGGCGAAAGCGCACCAGGCGGGTATCGTTGCGCGCCAGCCGTTCCAGGGGCATGCCCGCCGGAAAGGAGGCGGCATCCATGCCCCGGAAGGGCGGGGCTTGCAGGATGCGGGCGACATCCCCCTCCGACAGCTCGGCGCTGAAGGGGTTGTCCCAGCGTTGCGACTTGCCGACCGGGGTCGGGGTGAGACTCATTTCGCCGGTCCGGTCATCAAGGCGTCGATGGCGGCCAGTTGGGCCCCCGGCGCCCGTTTCCAGAAGGAGTCGATGCGGCTGGCCACCTGATCCGCCAGGGGTTCCAGCACGGCGGCGTTGTTCAGCTTGATCTTCTCCGGCAGGGGATTGACCGCCTGAAGGAGAGCCCCCACCTCGGGGATGGGGCTCTTTTCGTGAATCGCCGTCAGAGCGGCCACCACGGCCTTGACCCGCTGGGCGAAGGCCTTGGCGTAGGGCGCGTTCTGTGTGGCTTTGGCCACGGCGCGCAGGCTGAATTCCAACTCCAGCATCTTTCCGGCCACGAAGATCTCCCGGCGGCGCTCCCTGGGCAGGGGCTCGACCTCGGACTGGTTCCGCACCCGGTGCAGCAGCGGGGTGAAGCCCGCCGCCACGGTGTCGTGCAGCCAGGAGTCGGGCTCCAGCTTGCTGCCCGCGCCGTGGTCGCCCACGTTGACCAGTTTTTCGTCATGGCCGAAATGGCAGGTGTAGCAGCCCCGGATCAGGGTCGGCAGCTCGGAAGCGGCGATCCGTCCGGCGGCAGTGGATTCGGCCAGGCGGGTCTTCTTGTGTTCCGGGGTCTCCTGCTCCTTTTTGACATCCTTGCCACCGTAGTTGCCGTGGACATCCAGCCACTTTTTGGCTCCGCCGTGGCACGATTCGCAGGAGGGACCGGATACGGAAGCAATCGCGCCGTCCTTCTCCACCCGGGTGATGTGGCAGCCGGCGCAGTTGGCCTCCTTCTCCATGGAACGGATCTCCATGCGCTTCATGATCTCCCGGGCGTTGCCGACCTGCTCGATGCCAGGGTAGGACTTGCCGTGGCGGGTGCCGGCCCAGATGCGGTTGGCCTCCTTGTGACAGTCGGCGCAGGCCTGAGGACCGACGCTCGACTGGGGCGAAGGCATCACCGCCGACGCCTGCCCGAAGGGGGACAGCGCCAGCAGCATCAGCAGACCGAGGATGAAAGCACGACTCCGCTCGAACACGGCAAACCTCCTTGGCAGGGGGAAACGAATACGAGGACTCACGCCATCTGTTCCGATATACGGGGGTTCGGGGGGGATTATCCCCCCCGACGGGTCCAGGGCAGCGCCCTGGGACTTGTCCTTTTGCCGTTGACCCCCAACCCCATGGGGTCCAGGGGGCACCCCTGGGACTTGTCCTTTTGCCGTTGACCCCCAACCCCATGGGGTCCAGGGGGCACCCCTGGGACTTGTCCTTTGCCTTTGATGTGGCTGCGCAAGGCCCTGAAGAGTTACGATAAATCAAAGGACAGAACATTCTCTTTTTTTGATACTTAAAAGATAACATATTGAAAGTCAAAAGATTAAAAGGCCACGTCGTAACTTGCCCCCTCAGGCATCCACATCCAAATCGCTCTCCGGCTGGGCGATGCAGGCCAGGCAGGTTCCTGCGGCCAGTCCCGGTCCCGGAGGGGTGAGGTGGGTCACGCCGCCCTTCTTGATGGCGGTGAGGCAGGAACCGCAGTTGCCGGCCCGGCACCCGCTCTCCATGGGCACCCCCAGGCGTTCCGCCAGTTCCAGCAGGGTGCCCGCGTTCTCGTCCCAGACGGCCTCCTTGCCGCTGCGCAGAAAGCGCACGGTGCGGGGCGCGGTTTCAACATTGCCCGCACGACGCCGGATGCTGGCGGGGCCGAAGGCTTCGAACACCACCTTCTCCTCCGGCACCCCCGCAGCGAGCAGCCCGGCGTAGAGCGAGGTCATCATGGCCGGAGGGCCGCAGAGGTGGAATTCGGCGTTGAGGGAGGGCAGCATCTCCCGGAGCAAGGCCATCTCCACCCGCTTGCCGAGATGGACGCCGGGCGCGGCCTGATCCTCGGGACGGGGACGGCTGTAGCAGATCAGCGTCTTCAGCCAGTCGCGCCCGGCGGCCAGATGCCGCAACTCTTCGGAGAAGACCGCCTCCCCGCCGTGACGCACGCCGTAAAAGAACCAGACATCGCGGCTACGTTCCCCGGCAGCCAGGGCGTAAAGCTTGGACAATTGCGGCGTGATGCCGATGCCGCCGGCGATCAGCACCAGATCCTGATGGCAGGCCGCATCGAGGGTGAAATGGCCCGCCGGGGCCAGAACGTCGAGAATATCCCCCTCCTGCACCCGATCGTGGATCAGGGAGGAAATGCGTCCGGCAGGATACTCGGGGTGATCCTCCGGAGGCGACTGCCGTTTGACGGTGACGCGGTAGCGGGCGGTTTCCAGGGGGTTTCCCGACAGGGAGTAGCAGCGGGTCAGGGGTTTGGGCTCGCCGGGCAGGCGGAATTCGAAAGTGAGGTACTGTCCCGGCAGAAAGGCGGGCAGTTCCCCCCCGTCGTGGGGCTCCAGCCAGAGGGAGCAGACCCCTTCGCCCTCCGCGACCTTGCGGGCCACGCGCAACTTGCGCTGTCCGTGCCAGAGCCCTCTGCCGCGCCCCTGTTCCAGCGTGAAGGCCAGAACCTCCCGGTCCAGCCGCTGCCCCAGAAGACGCCATTCCAGGCGCTCCCGACGCACCCGGACCAACGCCTGCCACAGGCTGCGCGACACCAGGTTCAGCAGATGAACCAGCGCCGCTGCCAGCAGCAGAACCCCCAGGGCGTAAAGCAGTGTGTAACCGTCGGCGGAGGTCATGATCGTCGATATCTCCGGACACTATCGTCAAGGGAAGCTGCGCCGCGCCTCCGGCCATTGGAACAGCACTTCACCCGTGTAACCGGGCATCATGCAGGGTGCGTCATTATTTTTCAAGATGGAGATTAAACCCTACCCATTTTGGGATGTCGCGTGCCGTGGTCTTTATCAGACATGCGGAGGACCATGGAGCTGGCTCCGAAAGGAGCATGGATCTCAACAGTTCAAGGCTGGCGCGGAATAAGAAAGGACTTGCATGGAAGGAGCGGAACATGTCGGAATAGGGTCTGAATCTATCGAACATGGCCATGGGGATCGATATTGAGATATCCCTTCCCCTCTTGATAATGTATGGTTTCATCCGCATCCGTCAGATTGAACGCCCTTCCGGAAAAGTGCCTGACATCATAATGGAACCCCTCCTCCAACCGACTGGAGTATTTGAAGGTATTTGGACAAAGGGCTTTTCCATGTCTTGGCCCCTGATAGTCATATACCAGTTCGGAAGAATCGACCCAACAGCTCTTGCCGGAAAGACTCCGACTAAATTCTTTACGAAATTTTTCTATCAGAGTTAAAGTTGACTCTATATTGCCTGGATCGCCATATGATGAGGCATATTCCCACATATCCTTATTTTTGCAACGAAAAGAGAATCGGGGAAGAAGAAGGGGATCTTTGGATGCTTTCGGCATGACCCTTTCGCGCCACTTATCTTCTTCCTGGACGATTTGACAGAGCTCATCAGCAAAGGCATTGCTATTTTGCAGCAGGGGCAATTTTGCATTATCAAACCATCTGAAACGAAAATAGGGCTTGATCTTGCTGGCTACTTTTTGTTTTATTTTACCGTCCTGTCTGGAAAACCCCAGGATGAGTACGGAGTCCTGCCGGCAGGCCAGGTCCATGATGGACGCGATGTCCGTCGGGTCGGATATGCCTGGAGTAGTGGATGTTGTAACACAATACTCGCTGTGCCAACCGGCATAACGCTGACTCGTCTTATCGACGACGGATTTGATACGCTGCTTCAAGGAAAGCGTCAGACCTGCGAAAATCAAGATTGGCATTGGAATATCTATTTGTTTTGCTGAAGGATTCTAACCACGATATCGAGTGGAACGGCAATCCTGGACAAATCGGCCTGATCAAGCCCTCCGATGAGGTATTCCAGGGAACGGCGCCATTCCCTGGCATCACGCCTGCCTCGCGCAACCGGTTCATCCATCGAGCCGTCGCTGGAGGGGGTCATCCAGGAGGAATTCCACGGCACGTTTTCCCTTTTTGCCCACCCGGCAATGCGATCAGTAATCACCTTCAGCCGATAGCGGTGCCATTCCGGCTGCAAACCAAGGGTGCGAATGGCGTTCGAAAAGGATACAAGAACCCGCGAATCCCTCCCGTCGAGACTCTTTTTCAGTTCGCTCTCTTGGTCCACACTCCCCAGCCCGGCGGCAAAATCGGCACGATCACGCAAAGCCTGTTCAATCGTTACCGGAGGAATCCGAACCAGGACTTCGACTTCCTGAGCCGGTCCATCTTCCCAAAGTACGCAATCCCGATCCCGATGGTACCACGCGGTTCGATTCGTTACTTTCGTAAAAGCTTCGAACAGATCACGTCTCAAGCCGCCGACGTGGACACCCGAAGCGGCGGAGGCCTCTACAAGGAGATCCGGCCGGTCGGCGGGAGCGATCAAGAGATCCTGCCCCCTTCTTTCCTTGAAGATGACAACGCCTCTTTCGACAAAATAGTTCAAAAAATCGCCGAATTTCGAGGTTGAAAAACGTTCCGGAGGATAGGTCAATTGATTATCTGAGGCGACTTTCACCAGAATTTGCCGGAGGCGCGCACCGGAGACGGCTCTACCCGTGCTGCCAACCCCGTCATCAACAGCCCGCCGAAGCATCTTCCCCCAGACATCGTCAAATTCCGAATCACTCACGGGCCTACTCGATCAGTAGATTCTCCGGACACGAAAAAAGGAGCGATAGGCTCCTTTTTTCAGTTTACACTCTATATAGGAAAACGGTTCTCACACCACAGGGACAGGCACAATCCGGAACGCACCTGAGCTAGCGCGCTGTGAGAGACGAGCTAGTTTCCGTTCCTCGCCGATCCATGCACCTTCCGCCCCACGAAGCCGATCTCATCGATATTTGCCCCGCATCTCGGAATTGTCTCCAGGATAACAGGCAACAAATATCCCGTCAATTTGAAATTTCGGCACGACCCCGGTCATCCCCCGACAGCCCTGAAAAGTGTACCCCACCCGCTCCACAACTGGCCTGAGGAGTTTTCGCGGTGCCTTGTCCGGATTATAGGGACTTCAGCAAATTTCTTTTTTGCAAACGTTCCTTGCCAACCCGGCGGGATTGGCTGATTATATGCACGAGTATAACGCCGAAGCCAGCAACCATCGATCCCCGAGACCGATGATTCTCTGCGCGTCGTTCGATAATCGTCCCCGTTGATCCCAACTCCATACAGAAAGCCCGATTCCATGCCCCGCATCGCATCCGTCCTTGCCTTGCTGCTACTTGCCGGGTGTACCGCCAGCCCGTCAGCGCCCCGAGTCGATCAACAGAAATTCTCCCTGGGCAAAGCCATCGTCGAGAGGGACGAAGCCCTGGTCAGAAAACTGGAAAATCAGGAAAAGGCCAAATTCCAGAACAATCAGGGCTTCGAGGCCATTCGCACCGGGGATTTCGAACGGGCGAAGCGTCATCTGCAGGATGCCCTGGCGCTGGATCCGGGCAACGCCCACGCCATGATGAACATGGGCGTGCTGCTGGACCGCCAGGAGAAGCCCCAGGAGGCGCGGGACTGGTATCGCAAGGCTTTCCGGGCCAATCCGGACGCAGTGATCCATACCGGGGACCAGCGGGTTTACGGCAAGGGACGCGGCCTGATGGACATCCTGATCGGCAACTGGGACGCCAAAGGCGGCGTCAAGGAAGAGGCGCTGGCCCTGAAGCCCAATACGGCCAACGGTCGCAAGGTCTACGAGACCACCTGCGCCAACCGCTGCCACGGCAACCGGGGCTGGGGCACCGAAGACGGCACCTATCCCCAGATTGCCGGACAGTGGGGCAACGTCACCATCAAACAATTGGCGGACATTCGCGAAAAGAACCGCGACAACCCCACCATGTACAAGTTCGCCCTGCCCTCCGAAGTCGGTGGGGTGCAGAACATCGCCGATGTTTCGGCCTACATCGCCACGCTGCCCATGAATCCGGATAACGGCAAAGGGCCCGGCAGCGATCTGGCCCTGGGCGAAAAGCTCTACAAGAGCGAGTGCGCCTTCTGCCACGGTGAAAAGGGCGAAGGCAAAGCGGTGAACCACTATCCGCGCCTGCAGGGGCAGCACTTCAACTATCTGGTGCGGCAGTTCAACTGGATCAAGGAAGGCAAGCGACGCAACGCCCATCCGGTGATGGAGCTTCAGGTGGAGCGATTCAACGAGCGGGAAGTCATTGCCACCATGGACTACGTTTCGCGCCTCAAGCCCCCGGCCCAGGATCTGGGCAAACCCGGAGCGGATCCGGCGCAAAGCCCTGGCAAAGATGCCTCCAAGGATGGCGACACCCTGTTATAAGCCGGATCACTGGATCCTCATAAGGCCGTATCGGAGTATTTGACGATGAAAAACCGCCCCGCTTTGTTGATTCTGGCCGCCACCGTTCTGGCCGCTCCCGCCGCCCGGGCGGAAGACATGGTTCACGCCGTGGCCCGGTCCCTGACCGATCATCCCCAGATGAAGGCGCTCAATTACAGCAGCCACGCCGCCCAGGCGCGTGTCGGACAGGCCTACGCCGGGTACATGCCCAGCCTGGACCTGCGGGCCGCCGGAGGCCTGGAGCATACCAACAGCCCCACCACCCGCGCCCGCGCCGGGGATGGCAAGGAAGACCTCTCCCCCACCAATCTGCGTCTCACCCTGACCCAGCCGGTGTTCCAGGGTTTTCAGACCAAAAATCAGGTGGAAAGCAACAAGTTCGACGCCGACGCCTCCGTCTGGAAGCTGCGTTCCAGCGCCGAAAGCCTGGCTCTGGAGGTGGTGCGGGCCTACTTCGACGTGCTGATGAACCAGCGGCTGGAAAATCTGGCCCGGGACAACGTGGCCCAGAATCGCAAGCATCTGGAGCTGGTGCGCTCCCGCGCCAAATCGGGCGCCGGCAATCAGGCCGACGTCAACAAGGCCAATGCCCGTCTGAAGAACGCCGAAGCCGCGTTCCATCAGTACACCGGCGCGGTGGCCCAGGCCACCGCCCGTTACACCCTGCTGGTGGGCAAGGATCCGGAAGGTCTGGAAGCCCCCGTCGTGCCCCGCCAACTGCTGACCGGCAAGGTGGAAGACGATATTCAGACCGGACTGAAGCACAGCCCGGTGCTGGCGGAATACGAAGCGCGGGTGCGCAAGCTGGAGTCGCAGCGCGATGTCACCACCGCCGCTTTCTATCCCAAGATCAACCTGGAAGTGACCAGCACCCGCGACTACGACATCGACGGCACCCGTGGCCTGAACGAAAGCCTCAGCACCATGCTGGTGATGAATTACAACCTGCTTTCCGGCACCTCGGACCTGCACAAGGTTCGGGAGGCCAAGCAGTTGCTGGGTCAGGCCATGGCCGATCTGGATCTGAATCGCCGCAACGTGGTTCTGGGCGTGCGCAATGCCTTCGCGGCCTGGGAGACCACCAAGGCCCGCCAGGCCGCCTTCGACTCCCAGGTGCAGGAGACCCGCGTGGTGCGGGACGCCTTCACCGAGCAGTACAAGGTGGGACAGCGCACCCTGACGGATCTGCTGGACGCCGAAGAAGAGCTGTTCAAGTCCCACACCAACCAGATTACCGAAAACACCGCCGAGCAGGTCGCGGTCTATCAACTGCTCTCCTCCCAGGGTCGTCTGCTGGAGGTGCTGGGCATCGAGATGCCCGAAGGGGCGCAACTGGCCCGGATGGGCCTGGGAGAATCCTTGCGGGATGCCTTCCAGCAGGATCTGCTGCCCGGCAAGGGTGATGCGGCGGCGCAACCGGCCACCCCCTGATCCGTGAAAACAGCGCCCTGCCCGACTCTGGACGGTTGATTGCACTGGAACGACGCCATGGCTATTGAAATGAAGGCCTTTTCCGCACACTCCCCGTTTCCCGCCGGTTCTGCCGAACCGGCACGGACCCTGCTGGCCGCAGCGGGGGACGGACCGGTTTCCGACGCCGCTCCCGGAGCGGCCCGGCAGGATCCGGTGCTGGTGGTGAACCATCCGCAGGCGGGCGGTACTCTCGCGGTCGATGTCCCCGCCGGCCAGTCGGTGCATCTCGACGTGGCCAAGGACGAAATCGCCCGCATGGAGATCGTCGACGGTCAGCTGATCATTCAACTGGTCGATGGTTCCCAGGTCGTTCTGCGCGGCTTGAACCTGACGGCGCTGGGAGAGACGGGCCTGCGCTCGCTGATTTCGGTGGCGGGCGGCGAGCGCGTGGATGTCAACACCTTCCTGCGCTCCGAGGCGGTGCGTCAGGACGACGCGGAAGTCGGCGGCCAGGACCAGGCGGATAACAATCCGAATCCCCAGGGGCCGGAAGCCGTTTACGAGGGCGAGGCCAACACCGTCGATTTGGATGCCCCGCCTCCCGGCGAAGCCCCCCCTCCCCAGGGATTGGGCGCTCCGTTGGAGCTGATCACTCGGGATCACGACCCGCTGAATCCGGTGCAACGCCTGGAGATGCTCACGGAACTGACCCCCACGCCCACCGTCACTCCGGTTGCCACCCTGGCCCCGGTGGTCACGGCGGCTCCCACGCCGACCGCGGCTCCGGTTTCCACTCAGGCTCCCGTGGTGACCCAGCCTCCCGTGCCCACTCCGGAGCCCACCACGCCGCCCGAGCCGACTCAGCCCCCTACCACCGGAGGCTCCACGACCATCACCCTGCCCTCCACCCTCACCTTCGACGAGGGCAGCGGCGAAACCCTGGTGGCCCGTTTCAGCATCAGTCGGGGCGATACGGTGAGTGGCATCACCGTGCTCAACTGGAGCCTTTCCAACGCCGCCGATCTCTCGGTCAACCGCATGGATTTCGGCGGCAGCCTGCCCACCTCGGGCACGTTGACCCTGGCCGCCGGAGAGACCTCGGCGACCCTGCCCTTCGCCATCTTCGGCGACATCAAGCGGGAGGATTTCGAGAGCTTCCAGCTCACCTTCACCCTGGACGCCACCTCGGCCAACGCCAGCAAGACCTATCTTTCCGGCAGCACCACGCCTTTCACCAGCACCACGCTGACCTTCACCCTGCAAAACGACGATAACGTCAATCCGTCCGGCTCCACCACCCTGGGCACCTCCGGCGCGGATACCCTGACCGGTTCCGCCGTGGACAACGCCATGCTGGGACTGGCGGGCAACGACACCCTCAAAGGAGGGACCGGCAGTGACCTGATTTTCGGCGGTGCCGGGGACGACACCCTCTACGGCGGCGACGGCCTTTTCTCCTTCACGGCCATCGTCAATACCAACGGGGCCGTCGATACCTCCTCCGTGGACCAGAACGACGTGATCTACGGCGGTGACGGCAACGACGTGATCTACGGCGAATCGGGCATGGACATCCTCTTCGGCCAGGCGGGCAACGACACCCTGCACGGTTACGGCGGCACCACCGCCCACAACCGGGAGCAGGTGCCGCTCTGCGGTGGCGGATTCCTCTTGGGCGGCGACGGCAACGATACCCTGTGCGGCACGGCGGGCACCGATTTCCTCTTCGGCGGCGACGGCAACGA
>JADGAQ010000109.1 GCA_015231925.1 Magnetococcales bacterium | reverse complement strand
TGGAACAGGGTCTTCGCTTCGCTATCCGCGAAGGTGGCCGCACGGTGGGTGCCGGCGTTGTTACGGCGGTTATCGAGTAGGTTCATCCTGGAGTCGGAAGTTGTTGAACTGACGGGGTAGTATCGGATGGAGAACCAGAAGATTCGTATTCGGCTCAAAGCCTTTGATCACCGCGTTCTGGATCAGTCGGCGGGCGAAATCGTCCAAACGGCTCGCAGAACCGGCGCTGATATCAGAGGGCCGATTCCTTTGCCGACCATGATCAACCGCTACACGGTGTTGCGGTCGCCGCATGTCGACAAGAAATCACGGGAGCAGTTTGAACTGCGCACCCATAAGCGTCTGATCGACATCATCAATCCGACACCGCAGACGGTGGACGCCTTGATGAAGTTGGATCTGGCCGCTGGAGTTAATGTCGAGATCAAGCTCTGATCTGATCCTAGGGTCAGATCAGTCTACTCGGCGGATAAGTCATTTAACCACTGTGAAAGGTGGGGTTCCAATGCGAGCGGGTTTGATTGGTCGAAAGCTTGGCATGAGCCAAATCTTCTCCAGTGACGGGCAACGAGTTCCCGTTACCTTGGTGGAAGCCGGGCCGTGTGTTGTGGTGACAACCAAGACACAGGAAAAGCACGGATACGATGCGGTTCAGCTTGGCTTTGAAGAGATGAAGCCGTCACGGGTCTCAAAGCCTGAAAAGGGGCAATTCGCCAAGGCGGGTGTTACGCCCAGGCGGGTTGTGCGAGAGTTCCGGGTCACGGATCCGAGCGGGTACGAAGTCGGTCAGGAACTGCTGGTCTCGCACTTTGAGACGAAACAGTTCGTCGACATCACCGGGCGCTCGATCGGGAAGGGCTTTGGCGGTGTTATGAAACGGTGGGGCTTCGGTGGCGGTCGTGGCAGCCATGGCGCTCATAAGATCCACCGTTCCGGCGGCTCCATTGGCCAGTGCCAAACCCCCGGTCGCGTTGTTCCCGGGAAGAAAATGGCAGGGCACATGGGTGATGATACCGTTACGGCGCAGAACATTGTGGTTCAGATGATCGATGTTGAAAATCACCTTCTGGTCGTACAGGGCAGCGTTCCTGGTGCCAAAGGTGGGATCGTTCTGATCAAAGATGCCGTCAAAATGGCAAAGCCCGAACAGGCAGGTTGATAAGCCATGATCGAATTTCCAGTCAAGGACATCAGCAGCCGGGAACTGAAGACCATTCAGTTGAACCCGGTGGTGTTTGGTCGTGAGGTGCGTGGCGACATTCTGAACATGGTCGTTACTTATCAGATGGCCAAACGGCGCACCGGTTCGGCCTGTGCCAAGGGGCGGAGCGACGTTTCCGGCGGTGGTCGTAAACCATACCGGCAAAAGGGAACGGGTAATGCCCGGCAGGGTACCATCCGCGCTCCACAATACCGGACGGGTGGAGTGGTCTTCGGTCCGAAGCCCATGGACTACTCGATCAAAGTTCCGAAGAAGGTGCGGCGCCTTGGTTTACAGATTGCCTTGTCTGCCAAAATTGCGGCGGGAGAGATGACCTGTATCGATGATTTCGGAATGTCCGGTGTCAAGACCAAGGATCTGCTGAATCGGCTGGAGGGGCTTGGTGCTGGGCGCTCGACGTTGATCGTCTTGGCCGAAGAAGATCGTACCATCATGCTCTCCGCGCGAAACCTGCCTGACGTCAGTGTTATCCGGGTTGAAGGCGTCAACGTATACGATGTCTTGGCCCATCGGAACCTTCTGGTTACCGAGGCTGCCCTGCAGAAATTGGAAGAGAGGCTGGTATGAGTGACGCCTTTGAGTTATTCAAGGTTCTGGACTCCCCTCTGATCTCGGAGAAGTCCACGATGTGCCTTGAAAAGTCGAATCAGGTGGTTTTTCGGGTTGCCGTCTGGGCCAACAAGGCGCAAATCAAAGCGGCTGTTGAGAAGATGTTCAGCGTGTCTGTTGCGGATATTCAGACCATGAACATCCAGGGCAAGAAAAAGCGGTTCGGTCGTCTGCAGGGACGTCGAAACCACTGGAAAAAGGCCCTTGTCCGGCTGGCGGATGGTCAGAGCATCGACTTCTATGCTCAAGGCTGAAACTGAATTGCATTGAGACGGGACTGTAATCATGCCGCTTAAGCACTACAAGCCCACATCTAAAGGCAAACGGCACCAGGTGAGTGTTGATTATGCCGGGCTGAGCAAAAAAGAACCGGAAAGGTCTCTTTTAAGCCCGTTGCACAGCACTGGTGGTCGCAACAACCTTGGCCGGATGACCGTTCGGCACCAGGGGGACGGCCACAAAAGGCGGTACCGTGTTGTCGATTTTTTGCGGGACAAACACGACATACCGGCCAAGGTTGCCGCACTGGAGTACGATCCGAACCGCACGGCGTTTATCGCCCTGCTGCACTACGCCGATGGTGAGAAACGCTACATTCTGGCTCCTCAAAAGCTGAATGTCGGCGATCAGGTTCTGGCGAGTCGCGGACAGGCGGTATTGGAAGTAAAGCCTGGCAACGCCATGCCCCTGCGTAACATGCCGGTGGGCATCATCGTCCATAATGTCGAAATGCAGCCCCTCAAGGGCGGACAGATGGCCAGAACGGCAGGCAGTTATGCCCAGTTGATGGGTAAGGAAGGGCGTCTGGCCCAACTGAAGCTGCCCAGCGGCGAGATGAGGCTTGTGCCATTGGATTGCATGGCGACCATCGGTTTGGTTTCCAACCCCGATCATGGCAACGTCAAGTTGGGCAAGGCTGGGCGTTCGCGCTGGATGGGCATTCGTCCGGCTGTTCGGGGCGTGGCGCAGAACCCGGTAGATCATCCACATGGCGGTGGTGAGGGTAAAACCTCGGGTGGTCGGCATCCCTGCACCCCCTGGGGTGTGCCTACAAAGGGGCACAAGACCCGCAAGAGGAATAAGACGTCTGATAGCATGATCATGCGCAGGCGTAAGGTCTAGCAGTTCAGACTAACGAAGAGAGGTGGGTAGTGGCACGCTCCATCAAAAAAGGCCCATTTTTTGAGACGTTTCTCCTGAAGAAGGTGGACAAGCTTCGTCAGGATAATCGTAAGGAACTGATCAAAACGTGGTCACGTCGTTCGACCATCATTCCGGATTTTGTCGGCTTCACTTTCGGGGTTCACAACGGGAGGAAGTTCATTCCGGTGTTGGTGACCGAAAATATGGTCGGGCATAAACTGGGTGAGTTTTCCCCCACTCGGACCTATTATGGGCACGGGGCTGACAAGAAAGCACGCCGGTAGAGGACCTCTCCATGGAAGCGACTGCCAGACTCACGAATTTGCGGATTTCTCCGAGTAAAGCTCGGTTAGTGATTGATCTGATCCGTGGATTGAAGGTGGATCAAGCGGTTCGTGCGCTTGAATTCTCCCATAAACGGATTGCTCGAGACATTCTCGGAGTCCTTCGCTCTGCGATGGGTAACGCCGAGAACAATTTCGGGTTGGATGTCGATCAGTTGATCGTCTCCCGGGCCACCGTCGACCAGGGCACGATGTTGAAGAGGATTCGCCCCCGAGCCAGAGGGCGGGCCAACCGTATTCTGAAACGTTCCTCTCACGTCACCATTGGCGTTAGCGCCCAAGACGGGAATTGAACGAAGGGGTCCTTGTAGGGTTTTTATTCGGAGAGAACAATGGGGCAAAAGGTTCACCCGATAGGCTTTCGTCTTGGCATCACCAAAACGTGGGATACCCGTTGGTATGCGGACAAAGAGTATGCCGCCACGTTGCTTGAAGATATCAAGTTGCGTAAGTGGTTAAAGGCTCGACTTGGTCATGCCAGCATCTCCAAGATCGTAATCGAGCGTCCGGCCAAGAAGGCAAGGATCAATATCTTCTCCGCGCGTCCCGGCATCATCATCGGGAAAAAAGGCGCCGATATCGAGAAGCTGAAAGAAGATATTCTCAAGGTAGCGAACACCGACGTTCAGTTGAATATCGTCGAAGTTCGCAAGCCTGAAGCGGAAGCCCAGTTGGTTGCCGAAAGTGTGGCGCAACAGCTGGAGAGGCGGGTAGCTTTTCGTCGTTCCATGAAACGGGCGGTCACCTCAGCCATACGTCTGGGTGCGCTCGGGATTCGGGTGAATTGCTCGGGTCGTCTGGGTGGCAGCGAAATTGCCCGGATGGAATGGTACCGGGAAGGGCGGGTTCCCTTGCACACCTTGCGGGCCGATATCGATTTCGGTTTCGCCGAGGCCAAAACGACCTACGGTATCATCGGGGTCAAGGTCTGGGTGTACAAGGGTGAAATTATGGAGAAGAGAGCCGGGTAAGGGCGTAGGCCATGTTGCTTCAACCGAAAAAGACCAAATTCAGAAAGGCCCACAAGGGTCGTATTCATGGACTCGCTTACCGTGGATCGGATCTGAGCTTCGGGGACTTTGGACTTAAGGCGATGGCACCCGGACGACTGACGGCACGTCAGATCGAATCCGCCCGTCGTGCCATGACCCGTAAGATCAAGAGAGGTGGACGCATCTGGATTCGGGTGTTCCCCGACGTTCCAGTCAGCAAAAAGCCACCGGAAGTCCGGCAAGGTAAAGGTAAGGGCAATCCCGAGTTCTGGGCTGCGCGGGTCAAGCCAGGGCGCATTCTGTACGAGATGGATGGCGTGACCGCCGAGCTGGCCAGTGAAGCCATGACGCTTGCCGGCGCCAAGCTGCCAATCCCAACCAAATTTGTGTCGCGGACTGGGGGAGGGGACTGATGAAGGCGTCTGAACTGAGAAGCTTGAATGAGTCCCAGCTTGCGGATAAGTTGAAAGGGCTCTATAAAGAGGCGTTCAATTTACGGTTTCAGGCGGCAACTTCCCAGTTGGAGAACACCGCCCGGGTTAGGGATGTGCGGCGCGACATTGCGCGGATCAACACGTTGCTGACTGAAAAGCGCGGGAACGCCCGCGACGAGGTGAAGTGATGCCGAAGCGAGTGATGCAGGGAACTGTCGTTAGCGACAAGATGGATAAGACGGTTGTGGTTCTTGTTGAGCGTCGCGTTCGTCATCCTCTGTACGGCAAGATCGTCAAACGGTCGAAGAAGTACAAGGCCCATGACGAGAGCAATCGCTGCAAGGTCGGTGATGTGGTCTCCATTGAGGAGAGCCGTCCCCTGAGCAAAGATAAGACCTGGGCGGTTGTTGGCTCTGAAAGTGGTTCCTGAGCGGCGATCCCCTGGGATTGTTAAAGAGAGGATTGGTCCATGATACAGACGGAAACCATTCTTGATGTCGCTGACAATTCTGGGGCAAAGAAGGTTCAGTGCGTCAAGGTACTGGGTGGGTCGAAAAGGCGCTACGCCGGTGTGGGTGATGTGATTGTCGTCGCCATCAAGTCTGCGCTGCCGCGTGGCAAGGTCAAGAAGGGGGATGTTGCCAAGGCGGTTGTGGTGCGGACCAAAAAAGAGGTCATTCGCAAGGATGGCAGCTTCATCCGGTTCGACACCAATGCAGCGGTGCTGATCACGGCTGCCGGCGAACCGGTTGGTACCCGTATTTTTGGGCCGGTCACCAGAGAGTTGCGGGCCAAGAATTACATGAAGATCGTTTCTCTGGCGCCCGAGGTTTTGTAGGTGGCATGATGAATAATCAATTTTCCACAAGCCTGAAAAAGGGCGACCAGGTAGTCGTCATCAGCGGCAAGGACAAGGGCAAGAGAGGAAGCATCCTTCGGGTGGTTCCGGACGCCTCGTCCGTCGTCGTCGAGAAAGTCAACATGATCAAACGGCATACCAAGCCGCGCAAGGATCAGAGTGGCGGGATTGTTGAAAGGGAGGCACCCATTCACATTTCCAATGTGATGATTCTGGACCCGGCGAGTGGTAAGGGAAGCCGTATCCGGAAGAAGTTCCTGGATGATGGGCGCAAGGTGCGTGTGGCCGTCAAGTCTGGGGAAGTATTGGACCGCTGATAGGTTTATCACCGGGCTTGTTGGGCAGGCAGCTTGAGAGTTGAGGGAATCTGGAAAATGGCGCGGTTGAAAGAGACTTATCGGAAAGAGATCGTACCAAGCCTCATGACGGAATTCGGTTACCGCAATATCATGCAGGTACCCCGGCTTGAGAAGGTGGTCATCAACATGGGTGTGGGAAAGGCTGCTACCGACAAGAACGCCCTTCAGGGTGCGCTTGACGAGATAACCGCCATTTCCGGCCAGAAGGCCGTCGTCACCCTTGCCAAAAAGTCGGTTGCCGGCTTCAAGATCCGCAAAGGGCAGCCTGTCGGTTGCTGTGTTACCCTGCGCCGTGAGAGAATGTACGAGTTCATGGACCGCCTGATCAACATGGCGCTGCCAAGGGTTCGGGACTTTCGTGGTGTTCCCAGCAGCAGCTTTGACGGGCGCGGCAACTATTCTCTCGGAGTCAAAGAGCAGATCATCTTTCCGGAGATTGACTACGATAAGGTCAATATGATCCGTGGCATGGATATTGTCATCGTGACCTCGGCTAAATCCGACCAGGAGGCCAAGGCCCTGCTGCGTGGATTCAAGATGCCTTTCCGGAACTAGGGATAAAAGGAACATCGCATGGCCAAGAAGTCGCTGATTGCTAAATGCAAAAGAGAGCCGAAATTCGGCGTCCGGAAATATAATCGCTGCGGTCGTTGCTCACGGCCGCGCGGTTATCTGCGCAAGTTTGGCATGTGCCGCATCTGCGTGCGCCAACTGGCGCTGCGCGGTGAGATTCCGGGTGTGGTGAAGGCATCGTGGTAGAGGACGACGGTCGTAGATAGACCGGCTGATGACTTTCAAGACTCACAACGCGACGTAACGGAGTAGCTTTAATGGGTATGACCGATCCCGTGGCCGACATGTTGACCAGGATCCGAAACGGGCAGCGAGTTCGCAAGGAGACGGTTGACGTCCCGGCCTCGAAGCTCAAGGAGATGGTTGCAAAGATCCTTCTCGAAGAAGGCTACATCGCCGAATGTGCCACGTTCGGAGAGGGGCCTGGCAAGATGTTGCGCATCACGCTCAAGTATCATCGCAACCGGCCCGTTATCGAAGAGATTCGTACCTGCAGCCGTCCCGGTCGCAGGCTGTACGTCAATAAAACCGAGATTCCCCGGGTTTTTCAGGGAATGGGTATCGCGATCCTTTCCACGAGCAAGGGGGTACTCTCCAGTCGGAGAGCCCGCAAGGAAGGTATTGGCGGCGAACTTCTGTGTACCGTTTTCTAGGGCGGGCCTGATCCATGTCGAGAATCGGAAAACAACCAGTACCAATCCCCAACGGGGTTGTGGTCGGGATTGAGAATCAGACCGTTACGGTCAAAGGTAAGCGAGGCGAGTTGGTTCGTACCTTTCCCGAGACTGTCGGAATCACTCAGGACGGCGGCAAGTTGGTGGTCCGTCCCAACGGTGACATCAAAGAGGTCAAGCCGGATTGGGGGATGGCCCGGGCGATGCTCTCGAACATGGTCGTCGGTGTCAGCGACGGCTTTGTGAAGAACCTTGAGATCATCGGTGTGGGTTATCGTGCCGCCGTGCAAGGCAACTTTCTCAACCTTTCCCTTGGGTTCTCTCATCCCGTGAACTATCCGATCCCGCCTGGGATCACGGTTACCGTGGATAAGAACACCCTGCTCAAGATCGAGGGGTACGACAAGGAGATCCTTGGACGTATCTGCGCCGAGATCCGGGCCTACCGTCCGCCAGAGCCGTACAAGGGCAAGGGTATCCGGTATGCGGGTGAGTATGTGATTCAGAAGGTCGGCAAAAAGAAGAAGAAGTAGTGGGGTTCGCTATGGCCAAGGCAAAGTTGGAATCGCGTAAATTTCGGGCAGGGCGTGTTCGTTATAAGATTTCCCAGGTTCGTGGGGACCGCATGCGCCTGTCCATTTTCCGTAGTGCCAGGCACATCTATGCCCAAGTGATCGACGACGAAAAGGGCCAGACGGTGGTTTCCGCCTCGACCCTCGATAGCGAAATCAAGGGTAAGTTGGAGAATGGTGGAAATTGTGAAGCCGCTGCCCTGATCGGTCGGGTGATCGCTGAAAAAGCCCTTGCTGCCAACATCAAGCAAGTCGTCTTCGACAGAGGTGGCTTTCTCTATCATGGACGTACCAGGCAACTGGCGGATGCGGCCCGTGAAGCCGGCCTCGAATTTTAGGTGGATATGACATGTCAAGCAGCCCACGTTCGATAGATTGGCAGAACGAGGAACTCACCGAGAAGCTGGTGGTCATCAAAAGGACTGCCAAGGTGGTCAAGGGTGGCAGCCGGTTCAGTTTCTCCGCCATGGTTGTGGTCGGTAATGGCCGGGGCATGGTGGGGTATGGTCTCGGGAAGGCCAAGGAAGTTCCCGAGAGCATCCGGAAAGCTACCGACAAGGCCAAGAAGAGCATGGTGGAAATCCCCATCAAAGAGGGGCGGACCATCTATCATGAGATCATAGGACATTATGGCGCCGGGTCCGTTGTGCTTCGTCCGGCTTCGGAAGGTACCGGCATCATTGCCGGGGGTTCCATGCGTCCGGTTTTCGAGGCCCTCGGGGTGAGCGATGTTCTGGCCAAATCCACCGGAACCTCGAATCCGCACAATCTGATCAAGGCAACGTTTGATGCGCTTTCCCGGATTCGTTCACCCGAGGAGATGGCTGCGCGTCGTGGCATCACTGTTGAGAAGCTTCGAGCCTGAGGTTGAGATGAGTGCTACCGTTAAGGTTAAATTGACGCGATCCGTAATTGGCCATCCCCAACCGCAGAAGGACACCGTGCGTCGTCTGGGGCTGACCAAAATGCAGCAGGTACGTGAGCTTCCGGACAATGCGGCCGTCCGCGGCATGATTGCCAAGGTGCACCATCTGGTCACGATTCTGTAGATCGGGAAATCGTTCTTCTGGAGTAGAGTGAGATGAGATTGAATCAGCTTCAACCCGTTCCTGGCAGCCGCCAGGATCCCAAGCGCAAAGGGCGCGGGACCGGTTCCGGCAACGGGAAGACTGCGGGTCGAGGCACCAAGGGCCAACGGGCGCGTTCCGGTGGTTTCCATAAGATCGGCTTCGAAGGTGGACAGATGCCAATGCAGCGGCGTTTGCCCAAAGGTGGCTTCAAGAACCATTTCCGTAAGGAGTTTTCCGTACTCTCACTACAGGATTTGGAAGCCTCCGATATCGCTGCCGGAACCGAGGTGACGCTGGAATTGCTCAAGCAGAAGGGTCTGTTGCGCAAGGGCCAGTTTGACGGGGTTAAGTTGCTGGCCAATGGGGAGCTGACGCGCGCCATGGTGATTCACGTCGACCGGTGTTCCGTGAGTGCCCAAGCCAAGGTCGAAGCTGCCGGTGGCCGTGTTGTCGTCCCCGAAGTAACTTTTTGTGGGGATGCGTAAGGGATGACCTACGCAGGAGCGCCCCCGTCACCGATGTCCGGCCTTGCCAATCTGGGCAAGATCCCCGAGTTGCGGAACCGGATACTCTTCACCCTTGGTATGTTGATCGTTTACCGGATCGGGGCTCATGTTCCCACTCCCGGTATCGACCCGAATGCCCTCGCTGCTTTTTTCGCCCAGCAGCAGGGCACGCTTCTGGGTATGTTCAACATGTTTTCGGGCGGGGCGTTGTCCCGATTGACGGTGTTCGCCCTGGGCATCATGCCCTACATCTCCTCGTCGATCATTTTGCAGTTGATGACAGCGGTCTTTCCGACCTTGGAAGCCATCAAAAAAGAGGGTGAGTCCGGTCGCCGGCGCATTAATCAGTATACGCGCTACGGCACGGTGGTTCTCTCGATCTTCCAGGGTTTCGGCATTGCTTACGGCTTGGAGCAGATGCATGCGGGCAGCATGGCGGTGGTCGTGCAGCCGGGGTGGTCATTCCGTATCATGACGGTGATCACTTTGACGGCGGGTACAGCTTTCATCATGTGGGTCGGGGAACAAATCACCTCACGCGGCATCGGTAATGGCATATCGCTGATCATTTATGCAGGGATTGTGGCCAACCTGCCCGTTGCCCTGGCGCAGACGTTGCAGTTGGCCCGGACCGGGGATTTGCAACCGCTGTTCGTCCTTTTCCTTCTGGTGATGTCCGTCTCCGTTACGGCGTTTATCATCTTTATGGAAAGAGGGCAGCGACGCATTACCGTTCAGTATGCCAAACGTCAGGTAAGCGGTCGGCGTATGGTTGGAGGGGAGCACACCCACCTTCCGTTGAAGGTGAATACGTCCGGTGTGATTCCTCCGATTTTTGCTAGCTCCATCATTCTGTTTCCTGCTACAATAGCCAACTTTTCGCCATGGGAGTGGTTGAGTTCCATGGCGACCTATCTGGCCCCTGGTCAGATACCGCATATGATCCTCTATGCGATGGCGATTGTGTTTTTCTGCTACTTCTATACGGCGGTGGTCTTCAACCCCGAAGAGACGGCAGACAACTTGCGCAAGTACGGCGGGTTCGTCCCGGGGATCCGTCCAGGGCAGAAAACGGCGGAACACCTGGACACGATTTTGACCCGGTTGACGTTTATCGGGGCGGCTTATGTAGCGGGTGTTTGTTTGCTCCCGGAGATACTGATCGCCAATTATAACGTGCCTTTCTACTTTGGTGGCACCTCCATGCTGATTGTGGTGGGTGTGACCATGGATACCGCAGCGCAGATTCAGTCGTTTCTGATTTCGCGGCAGTATGAAGGACTGTTGCGCAGGGCGAAGATTCGCGGGCGATAATCGGTTGACGACTTGAGTGTGAGACGGGGTCTGAAATGAAAGTGCGTGCTTCGATAAAAACCATCTGTCGGGACTGTAAAATTATCAAACGGCGTGGGACCTTACGGGTGATCTGTCCCAAATACCCCAAGCACAGTCAACGCCAGGGTTGAGATGGTTTCATAGCCTGGCCAACTGATCAGGCACGGCACGGAGATCGACCGGGAAACCTCCCGGGAGGTTTTAACAGCATCAGTCCGGAGGATAGCAGGTGGCTCGTATTGCTGGGGTCAACATTCCGGTCAATAAGCGCGTTGAAATTGCTTTGACCTATATCTATGGCATCGGTCGGGAGACCGCGAAAACGATCGCGGAAAAAGCTGGCATCTCCTCCGATACCCGTGTGCATCAACTGTCGGACGGTGACATCGCCAAGATCCGCGCCATTATCGATGCGGATCACACGGTCGAAGGTGACCTGCGCCGCCAGGTGGCCATGAACGTCAAGAGATTGATGGATCTGGGCAGCTATCGCGGACTTCGGCATCGTAAAGGATTGCCGACTCGCGGACAGCGCACCCACACCAATGCTCGTACCCGTAAGGGACCGCGCAAGCCTATTGCCGGTAAGAAGACGGCCAAGAAGAAGTAATCAGACACCATGCTGAAGAAGAGGTAGAAAGCGAAAATGGCCAGTTCTGGCAAGGTTCAAAGGGTACGTAAGAAGGAAAAAAAGAATGTCGCCAGTGGCATCGCCCACATTCAGGCCACGTTCAACAATACCGTAATCACGATTACCGATACCCATGGGAACGTTATTTCCTGGGGTTCGGCGGGTGCTCAAGGGTTCAAGGGTTCCCGCAAGTCGACGCCATTCGCAGCCCAGATGGCTGCTGAAAACGCCGGGAAAAAGGCGATGGAACATGGCATGCGCAATCTGGAAGTTCGGCTCAAGGGGCCGGGTTCCGGGCGTGAATCGGCTTTGCGCGCTCTGGCTACCGTTGGGTTCAATATTTCTCTCGTGCAAGATGTGACCCCCATTCCACATAACGGATGTCGGCCTCCTAAAAGGCGTCGGGTCTGACGGTCGGGATTGATACAGGAGAAGACGAAAAAAGATGGCTCGCTACCTTGGACCCAAATGCCGCTTATGTCGGCGCGAAGCGACCAAGCTTTTTCTGAAAGGGGAAAAGTGCTTCTCGGATAAGTGTGCCCTGGAGCGTCGCAGTTATATTCCCGGTCAGCATGGGCAGCGTCGTCGCAAAGTTTCCGACTACGGTGTGCACCTTCGGGAAAAACAGAAGATTAAGCGTACCTACGGGTTGCTTGAGCAGCAGTTTCTGAATACCTTCAAGAAAGCGTCGCGCATGCAGGGTGTTACCGGTGAAAACCTGTTGACCCTGCTGGAGCGTCGCTTGGACAACGTGGTCTTCCGGATGGGCTTTGCCTGTTCCCGGGTTGAAGCGCGTCAGGTCGTCAGCCAGAAACAGATCCGGGTGAATGATGACACCATCAATATCCCGTCCTATCTGGTTCGCCCTGGAGACCGTATCAGTGTGGCTCCGCAGGCCAAAGGGCACCTGCGCCTCAAGGGATCCCTCGAAGCCGCAAGCAAACGTGGATTCTCTCCATGGGTTGAGGTGAACGTCAACGAGATGTCGGGTATCTTCCGTCAGACTCCGGCGCGTAGCGATTTGCCTGCCGACTTCAACGAGAACCTGGTGATCGAACTGTATTCCAAGTAATTTCAGATAACGTATCCCGGGATCGAGAATGTATAGAAACTGGACTGAGCTGATCAAACCTCGGAAAATCGACTTGAGTGGCGAGGGAAACCTTCGCTACCAAGCAACCTTGATCGCTGAACCCCTCGAACGGGGTTTTGGAACCACTCTCGGTAATGCGTTGCGTCGTGTGCTGCTCTCCTCCCTTCAAGGGGCGGCTGTCACCAGTCTGCGGATCGAAGGAGTGCTGCACGAGTTTTCCACCGTTCCGGGTGTGCTTGAGGACGTTACCGAGATTATCCTCAACGTCAAAGGTCTTGCCATCAAGGCCAGTGGCGTCGGCACCCGAACCATTATGCTGAACGTCTCGGAAGAGGGGATCGTCACCGCCGGCCGCATCGAATGCGGTCACGATGTCGAGATCCTCAATCCGGATCATCACATTGCCACGATCAACAAAGGTGGCAAGTTGCGTATGCACATGACCGTCAATACCGGAAAAGGGTACATGCGCGGCGGCCGGGTGCGTGAAGAAGATCAGCCGAACACGATCGGGGAAATCCCCATCGATGCCAGTTTCAACCCGGTGAAACGGGTGGCTTATCGGGTGGAAAATGCCCGCGTCGGGCAGCAAACCGACTACGATAAGCTCATCATGGATATTGAAACCAACGGGGTGGTTTCCCCCGAAGATGCGCTCGCTTTGGCGGCCAAGATTCTTCAGGATCAACTGAACCCCTTCATCAATTTCGATGATGTGCCGCTGGATGAACCTAAGAAGGACGATTCCTCTCCCAAGTGGAATCCCAACCTCTTCCGCAAGGTCGACGAGTTGGAATTGTCGGTGCGTTCGGCCAACTGTCTCAAGAATGACGAGATCGTCTATATCGGTGATCTGGTTGGCAAGACGGAAGCCGAAATGCTGAAAACCCCGAATTTCGGGCGGAAATCCTTGAATGAAATCAAGGAAGTCCTTGAGGAGATGGGCCTGAGTCTCGGCATGCAGCTTGAGGGATGGCCCCCTGCGAATATCGAAGAGCTGGCGCGTCAGTTCGAAGAAGAACACTTCTGAGGTGAGGTAACATGAGACACCGTGAAAGCGGGCGGAAGCTGAATCGCAACGGCGCCCAGAGAAAAATCCTTTTTGCGCAGCTGCTTCGCAGCCTTGTCAAATATGATCGGATCGAAATCACGTTGCCGCGCGCCAAGGAGCTGCGCGGTGAGGCGGATCGTCTGGTTACCCTGGGCAAGCGTGGTGATCTTGAATCCCGTCGCGCGGCTTTCCAGATTTTGCAGGACAAGGATCTGGTCTATCGCCTCTTCTCCGTCGTTGCGGAGCGGAGCAAGGCGCGCCAAGGCGGCTACACCCGGGTTTTGAAAACCGGTTTTCGGTATGGCGATTGTGCGCCCATGTCGATCATCGAATTTGTGGATCGTGAAGCGGCTCAATAGCCGCCGTGTCACTGGTTCGTCACAAAAAAGACCCGGCCTCAGGCCGGGTTTTTTTTTGACTTTTCCACGGGCGCCACTCCCGGTGATTCCGACGGGGCTGGGAATTCGGTTCAGACTGGCGAGTGATTCCATTTCTGTTTCATTCGTTCATTAATACGGGGGTCCGGGGGCGATTAT
>JADGAQ010000108.1 GCA_015231925.1 Magnetococcales bacterium | reverse complement strand
AAACGCTCCCGCAACTGGTTGTCCAGATAGCGACGATAGCCGTCCGCAAGCCCTTCCGGATGGTTGCCGAAGACCACCAGCAGCGGCGGGGAGACCTCCACCTGGGTGATGTAGCGCAATTTCACCGACTGGCCGGGACCGGTGCGGGGCGGGCCGTGTTTGTCCACCGTCTCCCGCAACCACCGGTTCAACTCACCGGTCGAAAGACGGCGCTGCATGCCCGTCCAGACCTGACGCGCCGCAGGCAACAGTTTCTCCACGCCGAAACCGTTCATGGCCGAAACCGGCACGATGGGACCATGACCCATCTCCGGCAAGGCCTCCTTCAGGGCTTTTTGCGCCTGGGCCAGGGTGGGACGCTCCGCACCTGGCAACAGATCCCACTTGTTGATGGCGAAAACCAGTCCGCAGCCCGCCTCCCAGGCAAGACTGGCGATGCGGCGATCCTGATCCGTCATGCCCCGTTGCGCGTCGAAGACCAGAATGGCCACATTGGCCCGTTCCATGGCCCGCATGGCCGCCATCACGGCGTATTTTTCCACTCGCAGGGAGATGCGGTTCTTGCGTCGCAAGCCGGCGGTATCCACCAACACCTGCCAGCGCCCTTCCCGATCCTGGAAGGGAATATCGACGCTGTCGCGGGTGGTGCCGGGAATGTCCGAAACCACCTGCCGCCCTTCTCCCAGCAAGCGGTTGACCAGGGAACTCTTGCCCACGTTGGGACAGCCCACCAGGGCCACCCGCAGGGCGGTATCCGCCGGATGGCCCGTTTCCGCCGTCTCCGGCTCCGGATGATGCAGTTTGGCGAACAACCGTTCCATCAAATCGTCGACGCCCAGGCCATGCAGAGCCGAAATCGGCATCACGTCGCCCACACCCATGCGGAAGAATTCGCCCGAGGAGGCGTCCGCTTCCCGGCTTTCGCATTTGTTGACCGCGCAAACGAAGGCCTTGCCGGAACGGCGCAGCCGCTCGGCGATCTCCTGATCGTCCGGCAGCAGACCGGAGCGGCCATCGGTGACCAGAATCACCCCGTCCGCCTCTTCCATGGCTACCAGGGCCTGTTCCCGGATGCGATCGGCCATCTCTTCGCCGGGTTCGGCGAAACCGCCGGTGTCCACGATCCGGAAGGGCATCTCTTCCCAGACGCCTTTGCCGTATTGCCGATCCCGGGTCAGGCCGGGGGTGTCGTCCACCAGGGCCTGGCGGCTGCGGGTCAGACGGTTGAACAGTGTGGATTTGCCCACGTTGGGGCGTCCCACCAAGGCGACAAGCGGCATCATGACCGCACCATCCTTCATGAAAAACGAAATACGGGGGGCCGGGGGGGGATTATCCCCCCCGGCGGGGTTCGGGGCAGCGCCCCGAGGTGTTGACCTGGCCTCTGGCGGGTCGAAGCCCAAAGAAGAAATGGCCAACTTCGCACCGCTTCCAAACCCTGTCACATCTTCGACCCGCCCGAAGGGGGCCAGGGGAGGGCCGCATCCTCCCCATCCTTTTGGGAGGCGCCCATTCCGCCTTGTTCGGGTTTAAATTCGAGAGTCCTTCTTGTATCTGTTCAGATATACGGGGGTTCGGGGGGGATTATCCCCCCGACGTGTCCAGGGCAGAGCCCTGGGACTTTTCCTTTTGCTGTTGACGTTCAACCCCATGGGGTCCAGGGGGCACCCCTGGGACTTTTCCTTTCGCCGTTGGCACGATCATGCCGCGCTGGGCAGGGGTCTGAATAGTTACTCCTTCTTTAAGTCTTTTGACCCGACTCTATCTTGCCGGCGCGTTCAAGGATGGGGAGGATGAAGCCCTCCCCTGGCCCCCTCCGGCGGGTCGAAGTAACAACAGCGTTCGGCGAAAATGCCTGGTTGGGCGTTTCTTCTGTTGGCTTCGACCCGCTACGTCAACGTCAACGTCAGAACCTCGGGGCGCTGCCCCGAACCCCGCCGGGGGGGATAATCCCCCCCCGGACCCCCGTATTATCAAGAACCGGATTCGTACCGGATCAGATTGCCCCGATTGGTCCACAACAAAAGACCCCGCTCCGTCACCACCGGATCGGCCAGCAACTCCTCATCCACCTGATCCAGCCCCGTCACCCGCCCCGAAGCGGGATCCAGCGTCATCAAACGACCCCGATTGTCACCGATCAACACCTGCTCGCCCAACAACACCGGCGCCGTCAACAGACCGTCCGACACCCGGTTCTGCCAGATCAAGCCCCCATCCTCCGCATCGAGGGCCAGCACATTGCCCTCGACATCCGCCACGATCAGACGCCGCCCCAGCAGCAGCGGGCTGCGAATTGCCGAAGCGCGCCGTTCCCAAACCCGCGCCCCGGTGGGCGGAAAGAGGGCCGCCACATGACCCTGATGGTTGACGGCGAAGATCTTGCGGGAGGAGAGCACGATGGACGCATCCACATCCTGCAACAGATCAACCTCGCTGCGTCCGCCGATGGCGGTCAGATTGGCCGTCCAGCGCACCTTGCCATCCGCCGTTCCCAAGGCGAAGACCTCACCCGAAGGATAACCCACGAAGGCCGTATCCCCCACCACCGTGGGTGTGGCTCCACCCATCAGCACCAGGGATTCCGGTGTGGAGGCGTGAATCCAGACCCGACTGCCATCGGCGGTGTTCAAGGCATAGGTGCGGCTGTCCAGGGTGGTGACCAGCAACCGATCCCTCGCCACCGCAGGAGCCGAGGTCACCTTGGTGGAAACCCGGGTCTTCCAGGCCAGTTCGCCTTTGTCCCGACGCAACGCCACCACATCGCCATCCAGGGTGCCGACATAAACCAGGTTTTCGTCCACCGCGACACCGCCGCTGGCGGCTCCCGGCAGATCGGCCCGCCAGATCACCCGTCCGCTGCCCACTTCCAGACAGTTCACCATGCCGCGCGTGGCGGAAGAGAAGAGTCCCCCCTCTTCCGCCGTGGCCACATAAACCCGATCCCCCGTGACCACAATCCGTCCCGGATGGGGCAACACCCCCTTCGCGGCGGCGGAGAGCGACTCCTTCCAAACCTTGCGCAGTCCCACCCCGCGCCCCGGATTCGGCGCGGTGAAGTGGTCCCCGGCCACCACCGGCTCGCCCCCCACGCCGACCCACTTGCTGACGCCGCAGCCACCCAGCAGCGCCGCCAGCGATACCCCCAGAACAACCCGCAACAACCCGGTTCGATTCATGCGTCAGCCTCCCATGCGCCGCACCTGTCGCGACAGGCGATCCCGCAACGATCCCGAGGGATTGGCCAGTAAGGCCTCCTTGAACAGCTTCAAGGCCTCCGCCTCCTCTCCGTGTTGCAGCAGCCAAACCCCTTCCAGCTCCAAAGCGTGGGGCCGGAACGGGGACTCCGCACCGATATCCGCGAGCAATGCCTTGACGGCGGCGCGATCCGTGGCCTGATCCACCCGCAAATTGGCATCCTGCATGCGGAGTAAATCCTTCAGGACCGGATCCGAAACGGCGGCAATCGACTGCACCAATTGACCGTGTGCTTCGTCGGCTTTGCCGGCCTTGACCAGAGCCTGGGCGCGCAACAGTCCTCCCAACGGGGTGTAGCCGGGACCGGCGCCCTCTTTCAGCAGCTTGTCCAAAGCCGCCGCCGCGCCGGGAGCATCCTTGGCCGCCAGTCGCGCCTGCCCGATGGCGAACTGCCGGGAATCGGACTCATCCTGACCGTGCCGATAATCCTGCCAGCCGACATAGGCGAAGAGCGACCCGAAGAACAGCCCGACCATCAGCAGGATGCGACCGCGATTCTCCTGCCAGTATTTGCGAAACTCGTCCTTTTCCAGCTCTTCGTTGACCTGCTCGATGAAATCGTCCGTCTGGGCCATGACCGTACTCCCTTTCCGTCAAATCGCCGTCCCGGCCCACTGCCGCAACCGGGAAACCGCATCCGTCGTACCGAGCGTCTCCTGCGTCCCTTCGTCCATGCGACGCAGCACCACCCGCCCCGAAACCACCTCGTCCTCGCCGATGATCACCGTCCAGGGGGCGCCACCCCGTCCCGCCCGCTTCATCTGGCTCTTCAGGGAGCCCGCCATGAGTCCCCCGTCCACCCGCAGACCGGCCTGGCGCAGTTCACCGGCCAGGGCCATGCCCGCCTCTTCCGCCGCAGCCCCCAGAGTGATCAGGTGGACCTGGGGCGTCACCGCCGGAACCTGCCGCCCTTCCAGCAGCAGGATCACCCGTTCCATTCCCAGGGCGAAACCCACCGCCGGCGTGGCCGGTCCGCCCAAGGCGCCCACCAGACCGTCGTAACGCCCCCCCGCCGCCACGGCGTTCTGGGAACCCAGCAGCTCCGTGGTCACCTCGAAGGTGGTGCGGGTGTAATAGTCCAAACCGCGCACCATCAACGCATTGCGCCGGAAGGAACGCCCCATGGCGCCCAGCAGCCGCTCCACCCCCTGGAAATGGCTTTCGCAGGCCGGGCAGAGGTGTTCGATCATCTTCGGCGCCTCCAAAGCCACGCGGCGGCAGCCGTCCACCTTGCAATCCAGAACCCGCAGGGGGTTGCGTTCCAGACGCCGCCGGCAATCCTCGCACAAGGCCTCCCGATGCCCCTCCAGAAAGGCGCTCAGGGACTCCCGGAACGGCGGACGGCATTCGCCGCAACCCAGAGAGTTGATCTCCAGCCGCACCGACTGCCCAAGCCCCAGTTCGTCGAACAGCCGCAGGATCAGATCCATGACCTCCACGTCGGCCTGATAGCTCTCGGGACCGAAAAACTCGCAGCCGATCTGATGAAACTGGCGATAGCGCCCCTTCTGGGGCCGCTCCCGGCGGAACATGGCCCCGGAATACCAAACCCGACAGGGCGGCATGCGCACCAGACCGTGTTCCACCACGCTGCGCACCACCACCGCCGTGCCTTCCGGGCGCAGGGAGAGGCTCTCACCGCCGCGATCCGGAAAGGTGTACATCTCTTTTTCCACGATATCGGTGGCTTCGCCCACCGCACGGGTGAAGAGGGCCGTCGCCTCCAGAATCGGCACCCGGATCTCCTCGCAGGCGTACAGAGCGAAAATCCGCCGCGCCGTCTCCTCCAAAAGCCGCCAGTGGGGCACTTCCGCCGGCAGGATGTCCCGAATGCCTCGCACGCCCTGCATCATGATACGCGATTCCTTTCCAATGCCGCCGCCCGTTCCACTTCCGCCACCAATCGCTCGATCAGTGCCTCTTCCGCCACCTTGCCCACCGGCTCGCCCCGCAGATAGAGCAGGTTGCCGCCGTCCCCCCCCACCACGCCGACCGCCGACTCCCGCGCCTCGCCGGGACCGTTGACCACGCAGCCGATCACCGACAGGCTCACCGGCTCCCGGATGTGGGCCAGACGTTTTTCCAGTTCCGCCACCACCCGGATCACCTGAAACTCCTGTCGCGAGCAGGTGGGGCAGGAGATGATGTTGACCCCGCGATGGCGCAAGCCCAGGGATTTGAGAATTTCGAAGCCGACCTTCACCTCTTCCACCGGATCGGCGGAGAGGGAGACCCGAAGGGTATCGCCGATGCCTTCCGCGAGCAACAGCCCCAGCCCCACCGCCGACTTCACCGCGCCCGGCAGCAACCCGCCCGCTTCGGTGATGCCCAGGTGCAGCGCATAGTCCACCTGTGCGGCCAGAGCCCGATAGGCCGCCACCGTCATGCCGACGGAGCTGGCCTTCAGGCTGATTTTGATCTCCCGGTAGTCGAGATCTTCCAGAATACGGATGTGGCGCAGGGCCGATTCCACCATGGCGGCGGGACACGGTTCGCCGTAGCGGGTCAGCAGCTCCTTCTCCAGCGATCCGGCGTTGACCCCGATGCGAATGGGCACCATGCGTTCCCGAGCCGCCCGCACCACCTCGGCCACCCGTTGCGTGGAGCCGATGTTGCCCGGATTGATGCGCAGTCCGTCGATGCCCTGTTCCAGCGCCAGCAGGGCCAGGCGGTGGTCGAAATGGATGTCGGCGATCAGGGGCACCGGCGAGGCGGCCCGTATGGGGCCCATGGCCAGCGCGGCCTCCCGATCCGGACAGGAGATGCGCACGATATCGGCGCCCGCTTCCGCCAGGGCCTGCACCTGGGCCGAGGTTGCCGCCACGTCCCGGGTGTCGGTGTTGGTCATGGACTGCACCGAAATGGCCGCCTCGCCACCCACCTCGACCGTGCCCACCCGAATGGACCGGCTGGCGCGTCGCGCTGTGATCCAGGGTTGCGCTTCATGCATCGTGGCCACTCCCGCTCAATGCCGCGCGGCGCGTTCACGCAGCGCCTGCACCGTCAGCGGCATGCCGCGCACCACCTCGCCGGTGCGCCCCAGCAACACGGCTTCCCCCTCCCCGACCCGGAACTGCAGACCGCCGGCATTGCCCAGACTCAGGGTATATCCCGAACCCTCCGGAACCTCGTAGCGTTCTCCCGGACGCATGGTGGCATCCCGCACCACATGACCCCGTCCGTCCTTGACCTGCAGCCAGACCTTCTGGGTGGCCAGAAGCACCAGTTTCCCGGATTCGCCTCCGGCCCCCTCCTCCTCGTCCACCCCTGCAGGAGGCTCCGGCGGATCCCCGCCGAAGTTCCACACCTTGCCGCTCTCCTCTCCCGAGGCGGTTTCACCGCGCACCGCCTTTTCCCGCAACTCCTGGGAAGCGGGCCGGTTCTCTTCCGGCAGCGAAACGACCTCGCGCGTCAACGGCACGGTCATGGTCTCCGTGACCCGCTTGCTGCCCTCCACCTCACCCCCTCCCGTGACCGGGGCCACGCTCTTTTCCGAACGGTTCACCGGACCGGATGCCTCCGGAACGGAGCGCGGCGGCGATTCGCTCCCTTCCCGATCCCAATACCAGCGTTCCACCGCCACCCCCGCGGCCAGCAGCAGAAGCAGTCCCATGACCACCATCCAGCGGCTGGGACGACTGCGGGAGGTCGAAGGCGGAGGGGGGAAAAAGGGCGTGGACAACTTGCCGTTGCGGCCCTTCATCTCCGCCATGAAGCGTTGCACCACCTCTTCTTCCTGCAAACCCAGGTGCCGCGCGTAGATGCGCAAAAAACCCACCACGAAGGTCTGCCCCGGCAACTGCCCCAGCTCCCCCTCCTCCAGAGCCCGCACGTGGATCAGACGCAGGCGGGTTTGCCGGGAAACCTCTTCCAGACTCAATCCCTTGTTCTGCCGCACCTGCCGCAACAACTCCCCCACCTTCAGGGCGCTGCTCTCGGCGCTCTCCTTGACCTCTGACTCACTCCTCATCGACCACTCATCCTTCCCCCGCAGAGAACCCGCTTCGGGTCCGCATCAGGAAAACGTAAACCCGTTGGTGATGGGATAGCGGCGATCCTTGCCGAAGCCCCGTTGCGTCACCTTGACTCCCGGAGGGGCCTGCCGCCGTTTGTACTCGTTGCGATCCACCAGCCGCACCACCCGCAACACCGTTTCGCGGTCGAAACCCCGCGCCACCATCTCTTCGATACCGCACTCCCGTTCCACGTACATCTCCAGTATCGGATCCAGAACCGGATAGGGCGGCAGGGAGTCGCTGTCCTTCTGGTTGGGCCGCAACTCCGCCGTCGGCGGCTTCTCCAGCACCCGTTCCGGAATCGGGGGCGCCTCCCCCGCCTCTTCCGCCCAGCGGTTGCGCGCCCTCGACAGGCGAAACACCCACTCCTTCAGCAGATCCTTCAACACGGAAAAGCCTCCGGCCATATCCCCGTAAAGGGTGGCGTAACCCACGCTCATCTCGCTCTTGTTGCCGGTCGTCACCAGCAGGCGGCCCTTCTTGTTGCACAGGGCCATCAGCAGCGTGGCGCGAATGCGCGGTTGCAGGTTCTCTTCCGTCACGTCTTCCGCCAGTCCGGCGAATTCGGTGGCCAACTGTTTCCGGAAGGCGGCAAACATCGGTTCGATGTCCAGGGAGATCAGCCGCACCCCCAGCCGCGCGGCCAGATCCGCCGCATCCTCCAGACTCTCTCGTGAGGTGTAGGGCGACGGCATCATCACCGTCTCCACCCGCTCCGCCCCCAGCGCATCGGCGCAGATCACGGCGGTCAGGGCCGAATCGATGCCGCCGGAAAGGCCCAGCACGACCCCCTCGAAACCGTTCTTGGCCACATAATCGGCCAATCCCAGACACAGCACCCGATAGATCTCCCGCTCCACGTCGGGGATCGCGGCGACAGGGCCATGCCCCAGCCGGACGCGACCCTCCGCATCCCGAACGGCGCGCAGCAACAGGATCTGCTCCACGCACGCGCCGCATCGTCCGGCGACGCCGCCCGTGGCGTCGAGGGCGAAGGAGCCCCCGTCGAAGACCAGTTCGTCCTGCCCGCCCACCAGATTGCCGTAGAGCAGGGGCAGCCCGTGGCGCAGCACATGGCCCCGCGCCACCTCTTCCCGTTCCCGCGCCTTGCCGACATGGTAGGGTGAGGCATTGATGTTGATCAGCAACTCCGCGCCGTTTCGCACCAACTGCGGAATCGGGGAGTTGTCGGCCCAGAGATCCTCGCAGACGCTCACCCCGACACGCAGGCCGCAACAGGTGAAGCAGACCGCCTCTTCGCCGGGAACGAAATAGCGCTGTTCGTCGAAAACACCGTAGTTGGGCAGGCAGTGTTTGGCAAAATAACCGGTTTCCGTGGCGCCGCGCCGATGCACCGCCGCGTTGACCAGCCCTCTGGCGGAATGGCGCACGCTGCCGTAGATCACCTCCATGCCGAGGCCTTCCACCGCTTCCGCCAGCCCGGCTTCCACCCGGGCCAGACGCTGCAGAAAGGCCGGCTTGTGCAGCAGATCCTCCGGCGGATAGCCGGTCAGCACCAGTTCGGGCAGAACGGCCAGGGAGGCGCCCTGTTGCCGGGCCTGATTCAAAAAGCGAATCACCCGCTCCAGATTCCGTTCCAGCGCACCCACTGTTGCATTGATCTGGATGATCGCGATACCGCATTCCATGGCCCAAGGCCTCTTTTCCAAATGAGCCGCATCAATCCCACGGGGGATTGTAGCCCATTTCCCCGTCCTTTCCAACAGGCGCCCGGACCGGGACGAATTGCCTTTTTGTCTGCCCTCGTCCAGAATGGGCCATTCGATCCACCTGTAAAGACGATTGGATGAGCCCCATGCCCCTGCAAGACTGGATTCGACCCGCCGTTCAAGAGATGGCCGGCTACACCCCCGGCGAACAGCCCCCGCCCGGCGTGTCGATCATCAAGCTCAATACCAACGAAAATCCCTATCCCCCGCCACCCGAGGTGATGCAGGCCATCCGGCAGGCGGTGGGAGAGGCGTTGCGCCGCTATCCGGAACCCGATTCCCGCTCCGTGCGGGAGGCCGCCGCCCGGGCCTACGGCCACGACGCCCGCGGCATCGTCTGCGGCAACGGCTCCGACGACCTGCTGGCCCTGGTGCTGCGCATGGCCGTCGACAGCGGCGAAACGGTCGCCTCTCCGGATCCCTCGTACACCCTCTACGAACCCCTGACCACCATTCAGGGAGGCCGCTTCCAGGCCGTGCCCTGGGCCGAAAACGGCCATCTGCCCGTCGAAGCCCTGGCCGCCGTCCGGGCCAAAGTCTGCCTGGTGGCCCGTCCCAACGCGCCCACCGGCCATACCTTCCCCCTCGACGAGGTGGCCCGACTCTGCCGCCTCACTCCGGGAATCGTCGTGCTGGACGAGGCCTACGCCGATTTCGCCGACGACAACGGCCTCGCCCTGCTGCCCCGTCACGCCAACCTCATCGTGACCCGCAGCTTCTCCAAATCCCTCTCCCTGGCCGGACTACGCCTGGGACTGGCCTTCATGACCCCCGACCTGGCCGAAACCATGCACAAGGTGCGCGACTCCTACAATCTCGACCGTCTGGCCCAGGCCGCCGCCGTCGCCGCCCTCGACCACCTGGAAGCCTTCCAACCCGCCATCGAGGCCATTCGCCGGGAACGCAAACACCTGACCAGCGCTTTGCGGCAGCGCGGCTTCACCGTCCCCGACAGCCAGGCCAACTTCGTCCTCGCCGACGTACCCTCCGGTCCCGCAACCGGACGCGACTGGCTCCTCGCCCTGAAAAACACCGGCATCCTGGTGCGCCACTTCGGCAGCGACCCGCGCCTGGACAACCGGTTGCGCATCAGCATCGGCACGCCGGAAGAGATGGAACACCTGATCCAGACCATCGACCGCCTGCAATCTGGCCCAACATTTGCTTCAGAAACGTAATTAGGCAAGAATTCATTGCTAATCCCATTGGGGTAAACTACGAAGAGTTCTTGACCAAGCCTCTCTTTCCCGCTATTGAAGATACTAGAGGGAGCGCTGTCGCGATGAAATCCGGGCTGGCAGGGATGCAATTCGGTCCGCGTGCGATCAAAAAATTGGCGCTCTACTTCGCGCGACCCCGGATGACGGTCGCCTCCTCGCCGTCCGGCAAGTCCCTGCTGACTCTCCCATACCAGGAAGGTGTTGCGGTCATGAAGCGTTCCACTCGCCCCGTCCCCGCCGTCGGGATCGCCGGGTTCACCCTCGTCGAACTCTCCATCGTGCTGGTCATCATCGGGATCATCGTCTCCCTGGGCTTCAGCGTCCTGCCCGGAGCCGTGCAGACCGCCCAACTCACCGCCACCCGGTCCCGCATGGACCAGATCCAACTCGCCATCGAAGGCTTCGCCGTCGCCAATAACCGACTGCCCTGCCCGGCTTCCGATTCCGGCAGCGGACTCGAAAATCCGACCCTGTCCACTACCACTGTCACAACATGCACCAGCAATGTGGGTTTCCTGCCATTCGGTACCCTTGGCCTCGCAAATGGGCATGACTCCTGGCACAACACGCTGTATTACAGCATTTATAAACCGGCATCCTATGCAACCGCGCCAACGAATTGCACTGATTTTTCGGATACGACAACTTTCACTACGTCAGGCTATGATTTAAGCTGCTACGACCCCAGCAATCCCCCCACACGAAGCAGTTTTTGCACCAAGCTTCAAAATATTTTGAATTCTTTCTCCACCGTACCGGTCACCCGGTCTCGCGTGCATACCGCCCGCGCTACCGATAATGCTTGCGCAACCGGCGATACCACCGCCACGTCCAACAACAACACCAACGTCGCCTTCCTGATCGCCAGCTCCGGCAACGAAGACGCCGAACGGAACACCAGCGACACCTCCGCCGCCCGAAAATTCGACGGCAACAACTATGCCTCCATCTTCACCAACAATACCACCGACATCTGCTTCGACAACCCGGCCCGCGCCTGGAAAACCCCGGATTCCGAAAACAACACCACCGGCTACGACGATGTCACTCACGCCGTCGGACTGGCCACCCTGGTGGGCCGTCTCAACTGTCCCTGAACCACGGGAAAATCGCCCCCCATGCGTCGCCCCCTGGCTCTGTCCGCTGCTTTCCTGATGTTGCTGGGCTTCTGGATCCTCGCCACCCCACCGGACGACTTCGAGGGCACCCGCCAGGCCGCCTTCAACGGCCTCCTGCTGGTCCTCGGCGGCTCCCTGACCATGCTGGCCTCCCTTTTCTTCAAATCATGATCAAAACAGGGAGTCAAAATATGGTTGACTACCGGTCACATATCACCATCGATCCGGGGAAATGCGGAGGAAAGCCCTGCATTCGGGGAATGCGTATTACAGTTTATGACATTTTGGATTATCTGGCATCAGGAATGACCCTCGATGATCTATTATCAGATTTTCCAGATATTACCCGTGAAGATATTTTGGCTTGCTTGGCCTTTGCCGCCGACCGGGAGCGACACATCCTGGCTATCCCTGCATGAAACTGCTTTTTGATCAAAATTTATCGCCTCGTTTGGTATCCTCTTTGGCTGACCTTTATCCCGAATCGGCTCATGTGCGTGAATTTGGCATGGAAGCCGCTCCAGATAATATTGTGTTGGATTTTGCAAAAAAATATAACTATATCTTAGTAAGTAAAGATTCGGATTTTTTTGATCCTCAAATACTACAAAAACATCCAGTTAAAGTCGTTTGGATACGCCGAGGTAATTGTTCTACTGAAATGATAGCAGATATTATTAATCGTCACATAAAGGATATTACACGACTAGAAACAACTGAAAATCTATACCTTCTAATACTATATTAACCCCTACCGGCACCCCCCCGGATCACTCGCATAAGCCTCCACCCCATCCCTCTGCAACCGTTGCAGATAACACCCATAGTGTTTTGTCCACGCCGCAAGACGCCCATCCCGCAGCAGCCCGGCCACATTGTTGACCTCGATGGCCATAACCTCCACCCGCTCGATACGCAACGCCTCCAGCAAGGCCTGCACCAGCAGCATGTCGCTCAACAGGCTGCCAACCCCCATCGTGGAACACACCGGAGCCACCGCCTCCCCCCGACACGCCTCCAACATGCGTAAGAGCGACGCGGAATCCTCCCCTTCCAAACGCCGAATGGCCTCTTCCAGCGCCCTCCGCTCGAAACCACCCGCATCCACCCCTCCCCGAAGCACCCCCTGCCGGGCCAGATACAACAAAACCGGATGCATGCCCTTGACCACCGGCGCACTGATGGCCGTCAGCGCAAACCCACCCCCCAAACTCTCCCGCGCCGATTGCAACTCAGCGGAAAGGATCTCCCGGCTTTTGGCCATGGCCCCCGCTCCCACCGGATCGAGGGAACAGTTCGCCTCCGTCGAACCCTTGAGGCGGGCGCAAAGCCGCTTGTGCCACGCCTTCTGCCCCAGCGCCACGCCCCAACTGCGCGCCTCCCCGGCAATCTGCAGGCTGCCGCCGCCGATATCGAGAATAAAGGGCGTGGTCAACTTGCCCCGCGCCGCCTCCCTGGCTGCCACAAAACCGTAATGCCCCTCCACCTCCTGGGGAATCACGAAGAGAAATACACCGCTTTGACGATGAATCCCCGCCATCGTGGCAGCCAACGAACGACGGTCCCCCTGCCCCGCCGCCAGACGCCAGGCGGAAAAGCCTCCCGCCACCGCCTGGCACCCTGTCGGCAGATACGCCTCCCTCGGCAGACGCCGAAAGGCCTCCACCGTGGCGGGAACCGTGACATCGATGCGGTCGTCGGCCCAGACATCCGTCAGATAGTCGATCGACACCTTGGCGGTTTGCGGACCCTCCAGAAAACCCACACGAATGCCCGAAGAACCCACATCGAAACCGATGCGGCAGGGAACGCCCTCTTCCGCCGGAAGGAAACCCGGACAGAAAAAGACCAGACTGAACAGGAGAGCCCACGGCAAACACCTCCGGAACCTGCTCCGGGAAACGTCCCATGGCGCTGCCCTGGACCCGCCGGGGGGGATAATCCCCCCGTATGTTCCAACGAAATTCATAGGTGCAGCAAGGTCGGGGCAAACCAGCCCAGACAGCCGAAACCGACACCCACCAAGCCCAAGCCCCCGGCGGCAAACACCAGCGGCACCATTGAGGTGATCGCCGCCGCCGAAGCCATGACGATGGCAATCTGGATCAGCGCCGCCCCGTATTCGAACATATGATAGGCCGCCAGAGCCCGATCCCGCCGCTGCTCGGAACTCTTGGCCCGCTCCGCCAACTCCTTGCGCCCCTCCCCGGTCTCCGGTTCGCTGTCGTAACGTTGCGCATCCGCGCGCATCTTGGCCAGTCGCTTGCGGAAATCCGCCGTCTGTTCGGCATTCAACCCCGATGGAAGCAGATACTCCACTGCGTCGGCAGTGGTGCGCATCTGCGTCAGGCGAATCGATTTGGCCTGGAAAAAGGCCCACAGGTTCGAAGCCTCGATATTGGCCGCGATGTAGGCGTTCTGCGTGCTGTTGACCCCGGTTTCGATCAGGGCCAGCAGACAGGCCAGAACGCTGATCAGGATGGCGATACGTTTGTTCAACCGCCCGCCATGGGTTTCACCGTCGTGATGGGCCGCTTCGTGAATCTTTTCGTGTGTTTCCAAGGTCTCCATGGATTCTCTTCCCTGTGGTTCGGAGGAGTTGCAAAACTCCCGCTGCCAAGATATTGACTTTCAATATTTTATCTTTTAAGTATCAAAAAAAGGAAATGTTCTATCCGTTGAC
>JADGAQ010000107.1 GCA_015231925.1 Magnetococcales bacterium | reverse complement strand
CGTCTTGCGCCTTGCCAGGAACCAAAATCTGGCAAATGTCAACACGCCCTAGCGTCCAGGGACTTGTCCTTGCGCTGTTGATACGGTCACGCCGCGCCGTGCAGGTTCCGGAACAGATGCGAATCGGGAAAGATAAACTGTTCCGGGTGGATTGTTTCATCTTCAAGTCTGGTATTGGTGGAAGGCTTTGGACTACAATGCAAGCCTGGGCTGCGGAGTAAAAGTCGTTTTTCTTCTCAAAGATGGCCTAATTCTTGCTTAATCTCTAAGGGAGAGAACCATGTTCGGTTTGGGAACAGGTGAACTGCTCATCATTCTGGTAATCGTTCTCGTGGTCTTTGGCGCCGGAAAACTGCCGAAGGTCATGGGCGATCTGGGACGGGGTGTCAAAAGCTTCAAACAAGCCATGGACGAAAAAGAGACCCCACCCGCCACGGAACCCAAAACCATCGAAGGTTCCGCCAAGAAGGATGACGCCTGATAGCATCCAGTCGTCATCGACACTGTCTTGGCCTGCAATCGGGCAAAGGATGACCCGCAATGCTTGGCATGAGTTGGGGTGAAGTTTTGGTCATCGCCATTGTCGCTTTGGTGGTGATCGGTCCAGAAAAAATGCCGGAAGTTATTCGTGGTGTTGCCAAGGTAGTCCGCCAAGGGCAGCGGCTGGTCAACGAAATGCGCGACAGCATTCGCCTCGACGAACTCGAATCGATGTCGCCCCCGCAAGTGCGTCCCACCGCCATTTTCGAGGAGCCGAACCCACCCGCTCCTCCCCAAACGGAAGCCCCGACGGCAGTCGCCAAAACCGGCGAAACCCAATCCGCCGACAGCACCACCAAGGCCCCACAAGGATCGTGATTCGCCATGCTCAAGGACCCGGGCGATAAGGCCCCCCTGGTAGAACATCTCATCGAACTGCGCAACCGGCTGATGATCTCCATCGGTGCCATCATCGTCTGCGCCTTCGTCTGTTTCGAATTCGCCGATCAAATCTATGGTTTCCTGGTTGCACCCTTGCGCCAGATCATGGGGCCGGACGCAAAAATGATCTTCATCCGGCTTCACGAGGCCTTTTTTACCTACATGAAGGTCTCGTTCCTGGCTGCGATCTTTCTGATGTCCCCGCTGGTTCTGTTGCAACTGTGGCGCTTCATCGCCCCCGGCCTCTATCGCCATGAGAAACGCGCCATCCTGCCCTTTCTCATCGCCACACCGTTGCTCTTTTTCGCCGGTGGCGCCCTGGCGTATAAATTCGTCTTTCCCCTGGCTTTTGGTTTCTTCCTGGGCTTTTCCACCCCCACCATGGAAGCCCTGCCCACGGTGGAAGAGTATCTCGATCTGGTCACCAGCATGATTTTCGCCTTCGGCATCGCCTTCGAGTTGCCGGTACTGCTGCTGCTGCTGATCCGGGCCGGACTGCTTTCCACCCAAACCCTGATCGCCAAAAGACGCTACCAGATCGTGGCCACCTTCGTGGTGGCAGGCGTTTTGACGCCTCCGGACCCCATCAGCCAGGTCACCCTGGCCATCCCGATGCTCGCCCTTTATGAAATCTCCATCTTTCTGGGCAAAGGCATCGAGCGGAAACGACAAGCCCGGGAAGTCGCTGCAGCCGAAAACCCTGACGAACCGGAACAGGAATAGTCCTCCATCCCCTTTTGACATAGAAATACGACACGGATGTCTGATACAGCCAATACTCCCTCCTCCATTCAGATCATTCCCCTGGGTGGCCTCGGCGAAATCGGCATGAACCTGATGGTTTACGAATATGCCGGCACCCTGATGGTGGTCGATTGTGGCATCACCTTCCCCACACCGGACACCCCTGGCGTGGATGTCATCATTCCCGATTTTCAGTACCTGCTGGAAAACAAGGAGCGCGTGGCCGGCTTCGTCCTCACCCACGGCCACGAAGACCATCTGGGAGCCATGCCCTACATCTGGCCCCGCATCCAGGCCCCCATCTACGCCACACCCATGACCCTGGGTATTCTGGCCGGCAAGTTTCAGGAACACGGCTTGCCCATGGAGGGGGTCTTCAACGAAGTCAATTTCCGCGAAACCATTTCTCTGGGTGCCTTCTCGGTTCAGTTCATCCGGGTCACCCACTCCATCATCGACGGAGCGGCCCTGGCCATCTCCACCGCTGTCGGCACCATTATCCACACCGGCGATTTCAAGATCGACCACACCCCGGTGGACGGCTTCATTTCCGATCTTTACACCCTGGCCCGCTACGGCGAAGAGGGCGTACTGGCGCTCCTCTCCGACTCCACCAACGTCAAACGTTATGGTTCCAGCCTCTCGGAACGGGTGGTGCGGCAATCGTTCGAAGAGATCTTTCCGACTCGCAAGGGCCTGCTGGTAGTGGCCACCTTCTCCTCGAACATCCAACGCATTCGTCAGGTCATCGAAGTGGCCCGCATGTGTGGACGAAAGGTCATCCTCAACGGGCGCTCCATGGTGAGCAACACCCAGGTGGCCCGCGCCTTGGGCTATCTCCAGGCCGACGCCGATATTCTTATCGATATCAAAGAGTTCAACAGATATCCCCGCGATTCGGTGTTGATTCTGTCCACCGGCAGTCAGGGGGAGACCAACTCCTCCCTCTCCCGCATCGTCTCGGGCGAACACAAGGAGATTTCGCTGCTCCCCGGCGACTGCGTCATTCTCTCTTCCAAGTTCATTCCCGGCAACGAACGCACCATCCATCAGTTGATCAACTTCCTCATGAAAAACGGCATCGAGGTGATCCACGAAGCCGTCAGCGAGGTGCATGTCTCCGGCCACGGCTCACGGGAGGACCTCAAGCTGATGATGGCCCTGACCCGGCCCCGCTATTTCATGCCCATCCACGGCGAAACCCAGCATCTGCACCGGCATCGGGCCTTGGCCATCGAGATGGGTATTGCGGCGGAGCGTACCCTGGTCGCCGAAAACGGCGATTGCGTGCAACTCGACGCCGAGGGCATCCGCCTGGTCGACGCCGTACCCTGGGGGCGCATCTTCGTGGACGGCAAGGGTGTGGGCGATGTGGGCAACATCGTCATTCGCGAACGCCGTCTGTTGGGTGAAGAGGGACTGGTGGTGGTGGCCATGACCTTCAGCCACGGGCAGTTGATCAGCGGCCCGACCCTGACCACCCGGGGCGTGATCTTCGAAGAGGAAAACCAGGAACTTCTGGATGAGGCCCGTCAAGCCGTGCTGGATGCCCTTCAGGCCGGACCGCGAGCCATGGATTTCAAAGCCGATGAAGAAGCCGGACCTCGGGAACTGGCCCAACGTGCTTTGCGTCGTTTCTTTCGTAAGCAACTGGGAAGGACCCCAGTTGTGCTTCCCATGATGATGGAGATTGACTGATCATGGCCACCATGACCACCGCCCCGCGTCGACGTGCCAGTACCAATCGTGTTCGAGCCGCCCGGCAACAGGCCATTCGCAACCGGTTGGCCCAACTGCAGGAGGGTTTGGGACTCCTGCTGCTCGGGGCCACCGTATTCATGGCGCTCTCCCTGGGCTCGTATCATCGCACCGACCCGAGCTTCAACCACTCCGGCAGCCACGCGGTCAAAAACCTCGCCGGATCGGCGGGAGCCCATCTGTCGGATATCCTGTTTCAACTCTTCGGCTACGGCACGGTACTCTTCCCTCTGATAGTGGGCATGCTCGGCTATCAGATGTTCTGCAAACGGGACGTAAGAATGCAGTGGGACCGGATCCTGGCCTTCATGGTCTTTCTGGGCTCCTCCTGCATCCTGACCACCTTCATGTTCCCCTATACCCCGGTATCCCTGCTGCCGGCGGGACCCGGCGGGCTGGTGGGCATGGTGGGCGCCGCCTTCATGACCCCGTCATTCGGCCTCCTCGGCAGCGTCGCCCTGCTGGTGCCTTTGAACCTGCTGGCCCTGATGGTCCTGACCCGTTTTTCCGTTGTGGGCACCCTGGAAACCATCGGTACCGCCGGTTGGCGCGGACTGCTCTCCGTGGGCAAACTCTTCGGCTTCGTCGGCAAGGCCTTCGCAGGCCTTCTGGCGGTCGTTTTCGGTATTTTTGGCCTCTTTCGCTTTCTGCTTCCCCGCAAAGGCCCTCGTGGTAACGTCAGCAAGGATATCCCCGAATCGCTTCCTCCACAGATGGTCGAACCGGTTAAGCGCGTGGCCCCTGCCAAACAGGCTCCCAAGGCCGAAACGTCCATCCCCCTGCAAACCTGGGATGCGCCGGAAAAGCAGGTCGAGGTTCCCGCTCCCACAACCGCTCCCGTGGGGGAAGGGATTTCCCTTTTCTCCCGCAAGCCGGTCTCTTTGGACAAACCGGTCTCCAGACCCGTGGAACCCGATTTCGATCTCGACACCCGTCATGAACCGGTGTTGGATGATGCCCCCGGTCTGGATCTCTTCCCGGAGCCGCAACCGGTCTGGGAAGCCCCGGTCGTTCAGGAACCCGCCCCGGTGATCCCGCCCCGGGTGATCGAGGAGATCCCCATCCATTTCCGGGCCGAGGCATCCCGCCGCGCCCCCCTGCCGGAAGAACTCTCCTGGAGAGAGGCCCCGGTTGTCGGGGATGCGGTGGAAGAGAGCATGGATCTGGCCGGACTGGTGACCGTTCCCGCCGATCAGGCCATCGATTATCCGGAACCCACCGTTCCCGCCGACGAAGCCGAAGTGGAAACCCTGCGGGAGCGTCTGAAGGCCTTCGAAGACAGTGTGGAAGAGGCTCGCCTCTCCCTTTTCAGCAGCGAAGAAGTGGATGAGACCGATCTCGAACCCCTGGGCGAGGAACGATCCCTGGATTGGGATGTGGAAACCCTGACCCCTCTGCCCATCCGGGAAGATGAGGATTTCCCTGCTGTCGCCCCGCCGTCAGTCCAACCGGAGGAGGAACCGGCTCCCCGACTCTTCATCGCCGAGGATGACACGGGGGTAACCACCGTCGAAGAGGATGCCCCCCGGACCGTGCTGGCCGATGAACCGGAATCCCGACTCGATCGCCTTTTCGTTGCAGAAGAAGATCCGCAAGACGAGGACAAAGAAGACGACGAGGACGAAGAAGACGAGGACGAAGAAGACGAGGACGAAGAAGACGACGAGGACGAAGAAGACGACGAGGACGAAGAAGACGACGAGGACGAAGAAGACGACGAGGACGAAGAAGAGGAAACGGAAGATGGGGAACGGATCGATTCCGCAGATCTTTCCTCCCCGCGTTCTTTGGACTTGGATTCGGTTTCGGATGAAGAGGACGAGGAGGACGAGGATCTGCTGCTCTCCCCTGCCCCCCCTCCGTATCAAAGAGAGGAACAACCGCTGCCGAGTATCGAGATTTTGCAGAAGGCTCCGCCCGAACCCATCGGTCCGGACGCTCTCTCCTTGTCGGAGCGTTCCCGCCTGTTGGAACAGAAACTCTTCGACTTCCGGGTCAAAGGACAAATCATCAACGAAACCCCCGGTCCGGTGGTGACCACTTTCGAGCTTGATCCCGCCCCCGGTGTCAAATCCTCCAAGGTGGTTGGCCTGGCCGATGATCTGGCCCGTTCCATTTCGGCCTTGTCGGTTCGGGTGGTGGGCAATATTCCCGGCAAGAGTGTCATCGGCATCGAGGTTCCCAACGAACGGCGGCAGACGGTTTATCTGCGCACCATTCTGGAGTCCCCCCGTTGCCAGGAGATGAGTTCTCCGCTGACGGTCGCCCTGGGATCCGACATCACCGGCAATCCCGTGGTGGCGGATCTGGCCCGCATGCCTCATTTGCTGGTGGCGGGCACGACGGGTTCCGGAAAGTCGGTCGCGGTCAACGCCATGATCTGCTCCATTCTGTTCCGCGCCCGTCCCAGCGAAGTCCGCTTCCTGATGGTCGACCCCAAGATGCTGGAGTTGTCGATCTACGAGGGCATTCCCCATCTGCTGGCCCCGGTGGTCACGGATGTGAAGAAGGCGGCGACGCTGCTCAAATGGGCGGTTTCCGAGATGGAAGAGCGCTATCGCGTCATGTCGGAAATGGGTGTGCGCAATCTGGCGGGATACAACGCCCGCATCCGGCAATGTCGCCAGAATGGGGAGCGTCCCACGCGGCGGGTCAAGGTGGGCTTCGATCCCGAAACCGGTGTGCCGGTGGAGAAGGATGAGCCGATTCCGTTGGAGGAGAAGCCGGTCATCGTCATCGTCATCGACGAACTGGCGGACATGATGATCCAGGTGGGCAAGGAGGTCGAACCCGCCATTGCGCGACTGGCGCAGATGGCGCGTGCTGCGGGTCTGCATCTGATCATCGCCACGCAACGGCCTTCGGTGGATGTCATCACCGGTCTGATCAAGGCCAATTTCCCCACCCGGCTGGCTTTCCAGGTGAGTTCCCGCATCGACTCCCGCACCATTCTCGACTCCATGGGTGCGGAGAAGCTGTTGGGCATGGGCGATGGTTTGTATCAACCGCCGGGCACGGTGCAATTGTTGCGTATTCACGCCCCCTTCGTCAGCGACAGTGAAGTGGGCCAGTTGGTCAAATACCTCAAGGGTACCGGGCGTCCCCAGTACAACGAGGAGGTATTGCTGGCCCAGGAGAGCAGCGACGAAGAGGACGAAGACGGCGGTTTCGGCGACAGCAACGAATACGACGAGATCTACGACCAGGCTGTGGCTCTGGTGATTCGCACCCGCAAGGTCTCCACCAGCATGGTGCAGCGTCATTACAAGATCGGTTACAACCGGGCGGCGCGCATCGTGGAGAAGATGGAGCAGGATGGTCTGGTATCCGAACCCAATCCCGCCGGGAAACGGGTGGTGTTGGCCCAGCGCAGCAAGATGTGAGGTCAATTGTCCGGGCAGGACTCCTGCCCGGACAATTTTGAGATTTTATTCTTTTCAGTCCTCTAAATATCAAAAAAAGAAAATGTTTTGACTTTTTGTTTGTTATTAAAAAATAACATAAAAGACTAAAGTCAAAGGATAGAACATTTTCTTTTTTTGATACTTAGAGGACTGAAAGTCAACGGATCACGCCAGAGCCTGAGTCAACTTCCGCCACGCCAGTCCCACCGCCGCCAGGGAGTGGGCATTGGAACCCGGCGAAATCAGGGCATTCTCCTCCCGACAAATCTCCAGCCAGGGCTCGATGGGATCCTGATAAGCCGGATTCAACTCCACCGCCACCCCCTGCAACACCGCCTCCTGCACGATGCGCCGGAAAAGGGTCATGGGAAACGGCGTGATATAAAGATGGCAAATACCCCCCGGATGGGCGATGGCATCCACCCTCGGATTGGACAGCAGGGCCAGACTCGCCTCGAACTCGATGCGAATGGCCTCCTCCGGCGGCATTTCGGAATGAGGCACACTGGTTCCGGGATAGGTATGCACCGCGCCCAGAATGAATTCCGCCTCCCTCTCCTGAACGGCATCCAAACCGATATTCCCTGCGAAATCAACCACCGGCGCTTCCAACCCGGCCAGAATCTCCATGCCGGGAAACTGCTCCCTCATGGTGTGAACCTCTTCCCGATACTCCACGAACCAATCGCGATACTGCACCAGCTCGGGTTCGGTGTGTTCCGTGAAGATCAGCCGTTTCACCCCCTTGAGACGGGCGGCCTTGCACATCTCCTTCAAGGGAGAGCGTCCGTCCGACCAGGTGGAGTGGGCATGGTATTCCCAGTTCGGCAGCGGTGCCGCCAGAGTACGGGCAGGCAAAAACAGATGGGAACGGGCACGGCTCTTCATGACACACAACACCCTATCGAGAGGGGAAACGGGAAGGGCACACTCTATCCCCTTTTCTCACCAAGTTGAAGCCCGGACTGTTGCTCCAGTTCCTCCGGGGTGATGTAAAGTCCCTGGGCGCGCAACAGCCCCGAAGAGTGGTTGCACAGCAGATCGCCCCTGCCCAGAAGAGCCTCGGCGCCGATTTGATCCAATACAATGCGGGAATTGGTGGCATCCCCGACCTTGAAACAGACCCGGAGAGGCAGATTGGCCTTGATGAGACCGGTAACAACCCTGGCATCGGGTCGCTGGGTGGCCAGGACCAGATGTATGCCCGCCGCACGGGCTTTTCCCGCCAATCGGGAGACGAGTTTCTCGAAGGCCTTCTTCTCTTTGGCATCCCCCAGAACCATATCGGCGAACTCATCGAACAGGAAGACCCAGTACGGTGGAGCATCCGCACTCCGGGCGCGCCATTCCGCAAGACTTTCATAGCCGGCGGCTTCGAGGCGACGATAACGCCGATTCATCTCCTCAACAGCCTTTTCCAACAACGCCATGGCCTCCGTTGTCTCGCCGATGACAGGCTGGGCCAGGAAATGGGATCCTTTGAGACGGGTGAAACTGAGATACTTGGCGTCCACGATGGTCATCCGCAGACTCTCCGGACGGTTGCGTCCCATCAGCGCCGCCACCAGCGATTGCAGGAAAACGCTTTTGCCACTGCCGGTGGTTCCCGCCACCAGCAGATGGCACTGGTTGACATCCTCCAGATCCGCCACGATCAGGCGGTTGTCCACCCCCACCCCCACGGGAAAGACCAACGATCCTTTTCGGGCCGCCATGGACTCTTTCCACTGGGACCAGTTGACCGGATCCACCTTCTCCTTCGGCAACTCCAGACGCGCCGCCCCGGCTTCCGGACGCAGCACCGGCCGGGTGACCAGACGGAGATGGACCTGTAGATCGACCTCCCGGTTGATCAGCGAGGCGATGGTCACACCGGGCCCCGGTTCCAGACGATAACTGACCAGTTGCGGGGCTTCCACCCGCTCGCCGACGATCACCTCCAGACGGAAACGGGCATAACAGCTGCGAATGCCCGCAGCAAGGGTGTCGGAGGGTTCCTTCCCGGTGAAGGGCGATGGGGTTGGAGGGGGCTCCGGAATCCCTTCTCCCGGCGACGGGGTGTTTTCCTCCGGAGAAGGCTGCGGTGCGGGGGCCGACACGATCCGACTCAAAATCCGCTGCCAAATCGGGCTCAACTCCGCCGCGATGAAACGGGCCACCGTGGCCGCATCCACCGCGAGATCCCCTTCGGCGCATTCGGCGTGTATCTCCCAGGCAGCGTGAATCAGGCCCATCTCCACGGGGGTCAAGACCGCCACCACCAGTCCCCGCCCTTCCGCCTGACGCACAACCTCCGCTGCGGCGTGCCAATTTTTTCCGGGCACGGGCAGAAGATCCGGGGAGCGCAGCCGGATTTCCCAGCAGGCCCCCTCCTTGCGATGCCGCTCGGTGGCACGTTTGGCCACGCTCTGCCAGTGTTTCCAGTGGTTGCCGTCGTCGGGAACCAGGGTCAAACGCAACCCGGCGGTTTGCCAGGCCGTTTCATATCCCGTACCGCCCGTTACCGCCAGCAACTCCGCCACCGCCCCCGTCGTCTGGCGCAGCGCCCAAACCAGGATGTCGGCATCGTATCCCAAGTGGCGAGCATCCCGCCGGACCCGCTGCCGAATGGCGTTAAAGCGCTCCTTCAGATCGTCGGAGGGAGGCGAGGCCTGCCGCGTCCCTTCCAGCCACCGGTTGCGGCAAGCCTGCAGAAAGGTGCGCACCCCCGGTTGGGGATTCTTGGCGAACAGCTCGGCAAACCATTCCGCCGGAAAGACCTTCGCGCCCACCTCCCCGGAAATTCCGGCTGCGCTCAGACGCTGCTGGGCCAAGGCCTCGCCCTGGGACCGGCTCAAACCCTCCAGTTGCAGCGGAGGCATACTCAACCGGTGCCGGTCCGCAACCTCCCAATGGGGTTCCAGTTGCCGTTGCCAGGGATCGCTGTTGGCGGTCAACAGCACCAGTTGGTTGGCATGGAAATCGACCAGCCCGCCCACCACCTGCCCCAGGCTGCGAGCCAACCCCTCCTGCTGGCCGTAGGTTTCGGTCTGATCGAAACAAAACAGCAGCGGACGGAAATAGGCGGAGAGCAGACAGAGATCGTGAAGACGTTGCCGGGAGATTTCGTTGAGCGAACTCTCCGAACGTTCGAACGGTGGTTGATCAGCCGGGGCAATGCCGATAAGGCGAGCCTCTTCCGCATCCACCGGGTCTCCCTTGAGCCAATCCCGGCAGGTCTGCAGCAACAGGCTCTCCTCGGGCGGAAAACCGAAGGCGATCAACACCTTCAACCAGCTGCGGGAACTGGCGTGCAGGGCGAGCGGAGCCAAACCCTGTTCCAGCACCTCCACCAGGCGGGAGAAGATGGAACGATTGTGCAACTGGCTTTGCACCGCCTCCTTCCACGCCGGTTTGCCGACGATATAGCGATGGGCCTCCAGGGGGGATTGCTGCAGCTCATCCAGGATTTTGCGATACCGGGCGTTCAAGGTGTTGCGTTTGGCCCGTTCGATATGCACCAGCAGATGGGTCAACACCCCGTGGGCGAAGACCGTGAGCTGGGAGGAGCCGTTTTCACCCGCCGTATCCGAAAAGCGATCCGCTTGGTTCAACTCCTGAAGAGTGTGCCCGAGAAGGGATTTCCAGCAACTGTCCGGAGCCTGGAAGGGACGCACGTTGACCAGGGTGGCCCGACCGTTCAACTCCTTGAAGAGGCGACCGATAAGGTGGGATTTGCCGTAACCGGCTTGGGGCGAGGTGACCAGCAGTCCGTGGGGCAGACGACGGTTCCTGCGCGGCAGCGCCCCCTCCTCCAGACGGGAGAAGGTGTCGAGAATGGTCCGCAAGGGGGCATCGTTGAGCCCGGCAACCGCCTGTTCGATCTCACGGGGTTCGTTGACGATATCCTGATCGAAGGGATTGCGGCCAGCCGTTTCAGTGGACATCGAAGGCTTCTCCGGAGCTATTTTTCGGGCAGACGAATGCGCAGATGGGGCACATTGTCGATGAGAAGGGCCGCAGCCCGCTCCTCTTCCGTGGAGAGAGAGGCATCTCCCAGGCTGGCGACGGCCTCTCCCCGATGCAACGCCTGATACAGCATCTCCCGAAAGGTCTGCAAAGGCGGGGAACCGCATTCGCGATGCAGTTCGGCGATACGGGGATCGAGCAGTCCACCGCGTTTGACCAGGCGGCGATAACCCTGAACGATCTCATCCCAAGAGAGGGTTGGCCCGGCTGGCACCGCAAGAGCGGGCAGACTGGCGCGATGCAGATAGAGGGGGTAGCGTCCGTGGGCGATGGCGATGAGGCCCCCGTCACCCAGCATCACCTTCAGGGCGGCATCCAGTTGTTGGCGCACGGCGCCCAACGGCAAGGCCGTCTGCAACTGGCTGCGACTGAACAAGCGGGGCCGCCCCGGCTGGGCCAGAGCCGCCAGGCGCTGACAGGCCCGCTCCAGGGGATTGAAATGGATGGCCAATACATAGAGCGCGGCGCGGGAATGGCCCAGGTTGCCGATGAGCCGCTCTTTTTCCAGCGCCGCCAGGGCCAGCGCCGCCGGGCTGCCGGCCTTGATGCCGAGCCCGCTGCGGCTGACCCCTTTGGCCCCCCCTTTGGAAAGTTTTTCCAGAATCCTGGCACGATGCGGATCGGAGATCATGGAAAACTCCTGAAGCGAGAGAATCGTTGCGCAGCAGGAGGGAGAATAGAAGTTTCGTCAGCGGACTGGCAAGGTCTGTTCGTAAGCCAGAATGTCGGCGGCGATTTCCGGGGAGAGGGTGCGCAGGTTGATCATATCCTGTCCCGGTTGACCATTGCGGATTTTGTGCAACACCTCGAAGGGATTTTCGGTGGCCTCGGTACCGATGAAGGCGGGTTCCCGGTCGGTGCCGAAATTGAGTTTACGACCATCCAAACCGTGGCAAACCGCGCAAATCGTTTGGAAGAAGGGGGCTCCCCTGGCCGCTTCCCCGCGAGAACGCCCCGTACTGACATCGATATGGCGTTCCGGCTCGATCAAACCACGGGTTAGAAAGAGAGCCAGTTCCCGGGCGGCATCCTCCGGAATCCGCTCGGGGGTGTACTGATGCACGGAATCCCGCAGGATGGCGACCACTTCGACCGGCTCCCTACCCATCCAGGCACGAAGATCTCGGGCCACGACACCATCCATTCCCCGGTAGTCCCAACCGTGGCACGAGGAACAACGCCAGGTGGAGCTCCCTTTCACCTTGCCGGAAGAAGGGTAGGAGGGATGGGTTTCCCTGGGCGGTTTGGCTCTCAAGGTTACCATCCAATTGTCGTACAGGCGCCCTCCGCGAGATAAGCTATATATTTCAGTCAATTCTCCCGCCGTTGTCTGCAGCGTGAAGAGAGACCCGGACAGTAGGGTGACCCCGACGAACGAGATAAATTTCATCTTTCCCCCTTTAAGAATCGTGTTCAATCTTGCGCCAAAAAGACTTGGTTTCGCCCCGCCCGTTTGGCCCGATAGAGAGCCTTGTCCGCTTCCTTGACCAGATCGAAAGGCCCCTTGACCGTGGACATGGGATAAACCGCCACACCGATGCTGATGGTCACCCGGAGATCGTCGATAACCTGGGCTTCGATGCGCTGCCGGAAGCGATCCGCCACCGCCACGGCCCCTTGAGAGTGTTCGGCTGCGGGGGTACTCGGCAGGATGACACAGAACTCCTCCCCGCCGTATCGGCAAGGAAAATCTGTTTTACGAAAGTGGTCTTTCATCAACTGTCCGATGGTTTGCAGGACACGGTCCCCCTGGTCGTGGCCATGCTCGTCATTGAAGCGCTTGAAATGATCCACATCGAAGAGCATGAAGGAAAGCGGATAGCCGTGGCGTGTGGCGCGGTCGAATTCCGCGATCAACAACTCTTCCATGCGACGGCGGTTGAAGACGCCGGTCAACTTGTCCGTATACGAAATCGTGCGCAGCTCCTCTTCAAGCCGCTTCTCCTCGGTGATATCACGAATGAGGGCTGCAGAGCCGATGATATGACCATCGATAGACTGGATGCGTGCGGCATGCACCGAAAGAACCTGTCCGTTGAAAACCACTTCCTCCGGCAACTCACGACCGTTATTTTCGATATAGCTGGACAAGTAGTCCGGATCATCGAGGATATGATAGAATCCTTCTTCGACAATGCGTTGCGCGGTTTTTCCCAGTAACCGTTCTGCCGAGGGGTTGACCAACACCACCGCTCCCTGGCTATCGGTGACCACGATACCTTCCCGGGCACTGAGAATGATGGTTGTCAGTTTGTTGCGCTCCTGCTGAAATCCGGTATAGGTATGCAACAATTGGGTAATCATGTGGTTGAAACTGCCGGCCATGCGACTCAACTCGTCGCGCCCCAATTGTGGAACCTGAAGGGTGAGGTCCCCCCCGGCCACCCGGGTCATGGCGTCGGTCACCCGGGCCAACGGGGACACGACCAGGCGGCGCACCAGCAGGGACACCAGCATCAACATCAGGGTCAGGGAGATGGCCAAAATTCGAAAAGCGCGATTGCGGGACTCCTGGATGGCGGCGTAAACCGGTTCCATGGACGTGGTCAGTTTGACGATGCCCCGTAGCGAATCCTCCCCCGCATGGCACCGATGGCACATACTCTGGTTGGGGATGGGGGTCAGGAAGGTCAGGAGACGGGTCTTCTCTTCCACTTCGGCATAGGAGACCATTGCGTGGGTGGTCAGAACCTGACGTAAAGCGGCTTGTTGGGCGGGAAGAATGCGCACTTCACGCTCTTCGCTTCGCGGCTCGAAGACAGGCTTGCCGCGATGAAGATTGACCGCCTCGATGGTTTCGTTGTCCTGAAAGGCTTCCAACCCGTTGAGACGCAGAATACGGAAGTCATGGACCCCTGGAATATTTTTCAACTCCTCGGCAAATCTTTGCGCAATGGCCGCCGTCCCCGTAGACATAATGGACTTCATGCCATGAATGACACTGACGGACATTTCTAAACGTGCAGCCTCATTTTGTTTTAATAACGACCTTTCTTCATGGTTTGAATAGAATAATATCATTCCAGTTATTATCAAAACCGTTGGAACAGCCACACTCAGAATAATCTTGGCCCCAATCGATGAGGAAACCCGAAATAACATCTAACAACCCCCACCCCTGAATATAACAAATTTTTAAAAAACCGCCGATTGAATTCTAGAGAAGGAATTGTTCTAAAAATAATGACTTAATATATATATTTTAAAT
>JADGAQ010000106.1 GCA_015231925.1 Magnetococcales bacterium | reverse complement strand
AACCCTTTTTGCTTCTAAAGAATCAGGAGTTCTAAACGGCCAATTTCTTCTTCCTCTTCTCATTCCATAAGAAAAAGAATCCACCGCCAATAATCATCGTCCCAATCGCCATGCCAATAAATATCGAATAGTCGAACCGATACGCATCCGAGCCCGGATCATACGTCGTGCAGAAAAATCGTACCCGCCGCACCAAATCCGCCACCAGCGAATCCTCATGCTTCGGCGTCCCCAAAGTCAGCTCCCGCAACGGCTCCAACAACAACGGCGTCTCAAAGGTCATTCCATAAACCTGCCGGTAAACCACCCCACGCCCATCCAATACACTGGCCTGAATCATATGATCAAACCCCCGGGAACTGGGATAAAATACGAACCCCAAATCCCTTCCCAACCCCTCCATCTCCTCCGCCGACAAACTCACGAAACGCCAGTTGTCCCCCCCTGCAATACCCTGGGCCCGCGAAAAGGCCCCCATGGCCTGGGGCGTGTCCACCCGCGTGTCAAACCCGATACTCAATACCCGAAATCCATCCGCCCCGAATACCTTGCGCGCCTTGGCCACCACCTCCGCCAAATGCTTCGTCGTGGTCGGACAAATATGATAGCAACTCGTGTAAATCAAACTGATCACCAACGGTTTGCCAAACATCTCCCGCAACTCGAATACCTTGCCGTTGGCATCCACCAGCTTGCGATTGCCCACCTGCCGCCCCACCGCCTGCTGACTGAGGCGCAACGCCTCGTTCTGATCGAATGGGGTGGACACTTCGTCCATCGCGCCATGATCATGGCCTCCGGCATGATCGTCGGCGGGCTCCTGATGAGCCGATCCGTGGTCCATCGAATGTGCGGGGGTTTCCGGAGAAGCGTGCGGAGCGGCGGCCATGGCCGGAGCGGTGAACAGGGTAATAGCAAGCAGCCAGATACCGGATCGAGTGTGCATGCAAGGCTCCGAGGGGGAGAGGCGACATTCTTTCAATATTTTATCTTTTAAATATCAAAAAAAGGAAATGTTCTGTCCGTTGACTTTGTCGTTTGTGTGTTATTTATTTTATAAACCATCGCACAATTGACTCAGTAAAATCAATTGTATAACCACGAACTAGATGTTTTAAAAGGACAATAAAGAAAACGTCAAAGGACAGAACATTTCCTTTTTTTGATACTTAAAAGATAACATATTGAAAGTCAAAAGAGGGTGGCAATTAACCCAAAAGCTGAACGTCCAGAACCGTACCGCCCAGGAAGAGGGCCAACTGCCCCAACGAGGCGCGGAAACTGGCCATGGCGTTCTCCCGGGTGGGATCGTCCACCAGACGCCAACTGGCTCGCAAAAACCAGAGACCTCCCAGAACGGCTCCCAACAGGGAGAGCCAGCCGAAACCCACCAGTGGCATGGTCAGAGAGGCCAGCACCACCAGCACCACTCCCAGACGCACCACCTGCGCGGTGCGTTCCACCCCGGCCACGACCGGCAGCATGGGGATGCCTGCGGCGGTATAGTCCTCTTTGAGGGCGATGGCCAGACTCCAGAAGTGGGGCGGGGTCCACAGGAAGAGGACGAAGGCCACGGCCAGGGGACCGCCCCCCACTTCGGGATGCACTGCGGTGGATCCGGCCAGAATGGCGAAACTGCCTGCCAGGCCGCCGATGACCACGTTCATCCATGTGCGGCGTTTCAGCCAGATGGTGTAGACCACGCCGTAGAAGAAGGCGCCGAGGAAGACGAAGAGCGCCGACAGGGGATGGATGGCCCAAGCCACGGCCAGCACCGGCAGCACCAGCAGCGCCCCGAGAAAGACCAGCCAGCCGGGGGAACGCCGCAGGCGACCCGTGGCGAAAGGACGGTTTTTGGTGCGCGCCATGACGGCGTCGATGTCGGCGTCGTAATAGTGGTTGAAACCACCGGCGGCGGAGGCGGCCAACAGCACCGACAAAGCCAGAACGAGGATCTGCACGGGGGAGAGGGCCGGGCCTTCGGCGATGGCCATGCCTGCCAGGGTGGAGGCGACGATGGCCCCGCCGATACGCAGTTTGAGCAGAATCAGCATTTGGCCGAGATCGGACAGGGGGGAGCCCTTGACGAGCATGATTCAAGCCTCCGGAGAAAAAAATTTCATTCTTTTGAGGAAGGGTGAGACAGCCGCTGCCAAGCGGAAACATCTGTTCAATATTTTATCTTTTAAGTATCAAAAAAAGGAAATGTTCTGTCCTTTGACTTTCATTCTTTCAGTATACCCCAACCGGGTATCTGCTCAAGAGATACGGGGATAATCCCGCCCCGCCCCCGACGGGTCCAGGGCAGCGCCCCGGGACTTTTTCTTTCGCCGTTGCCACCCCATGGGGTCCAGGGGGCACCCCTGGGACTTTTTCTTTCGCCGTTGACAGGATCATGCCGCGCTGTGCAGGGGCTGAATCGTTACCTGAGCGGACTGATTATTTCTTAAAGAAAAGTCAAAGGACAGAACATTTTCTTTTTTTGATACTTAAAAGATAACATATTGAAAGTCAAAATAGTGAAAGTCAGTTTGAGCCCACTCCCGGTCCGGGGACCGGGAGTGCCTGGGGTTGCGGACGAACGGATCGTCCGCAACCCCATTGTATCAGTGCATGGGCCACAAGGTGGAGAGATACTTTGCGTTGATGAAGAAGTAGACCACGAAACTGCCCAGGAAGATCAGAGCCATCACGAAGGTGCCGTTGGCATGGATGTGGGAGGCGGTCTGGGCGGGCACGGGGCCCATGGCCAGCATTTCGGGACGCTTGACATCGTAGGCGGAAGCCGCCAGGGGAGCGCCGAAGCTGGTGAAGATGCTGGCGGAAGAGTCGAGACGCTTGCCGAAGAGCAGAGAGCCCACGGCGACGGCGACGTACATCAGTCCGCCCACGGCGGCCAGGACGGCGCCGACGGCGGCCAGACCCAGCATGGTGATCGCGGTGCCCTGGAACTCATACTGCAACAGGGCGTCGGCGAAGTTCACGTCCCAGTGACGACGGGGCACGCCGAGGGTGCCGGCGCCCAACTGGAAGATGATCAGCAACATCATGCCGGCGGAGAAGACGTAGGGTTGCCATTTGGCCACCGCGGGCAGGAAGAGATCCCGACGGAAGAGGACGGGGATCAGGAAATAGGTGATGGCCATGAAGGCCAGGGTGGTGCCCACGGCCACGGTGGCGTGGAAGTGGCCGACCACGAAGTAGGTGTTGTGGATGATCAGGTTGATCTGCTCGGTACCCATGATCACGCCGGTGATGCCGCCGACGAAACCGAAGATGATCAGGGAGAGGAACATGCCGGAGAAGACCGGATTGCTCCAGGGAGCCTTGCGCAGCCATTCGAAGAGGCCGTTGGTGTAACCCTTGGCGCGTTGCGCCACTTCGATGGAGCCGGGCACGGTGAGGCCGTGGATCATGCTGGCCAGCACGGCGAGATACATGGCGTAAGAGGTGTTGAAGACCTTCCATTCGGAGCTGATGCCCGGATCCACCAGGATGTGGTGGGCGGAAGCCAGTTGCAGGAAGAGGATGTAGAGCAGGAAAGCGCCACGGCTGACCTTCTCCGACATGGGACGGGCCCCGAAGACGATGGCGGCGATGGCGTACCAGATGGCGACCTGCGCGGAGACGTTGATCTGCTGGGAGCTGTGACCCATGGCCCACCAGATGGTGCGGTACATCAGGGGATCGATGTGGTTGATGTAGCCGATGGACCAGAGGAAGGTCGGGATCAGGATGATGGCCCCGGAGGCAATGGTGAAAATGGCGATGATGCAGGCGGTGAGAGCGCCGAAGGTGACCAGCGGAATGGAGCCTTCATAGCTCTTCTCTTCCCGTGCGATGACCAGGGTGCCGAGGAAGATGAAACAGCCGAGCAGCGCGCCCACGGCGAAGAGGATCAGACCCAGGTAGAAGTGGGGCTGAGCCTGCATCGGGGTGTAGGAGGTGAACATCACCGAGGAGCCGCCCTGCAGGATGGCCACGGTGGTCAACACCGAACCCGCCAGCATGAGAATGAATCCCAGCCAGCCGATGAGAGGCGTCGCCGGCCGCACCCGCAACAGGGTGGAGGAGGCGAAGTAAAGCACGGCGATTTCGAAGAAGATGATCCAGAAAAGCAGGATGGCCGTGCCGTGGAAGGTCAGGGCCATGTAAAAGTTTTCCGCATTCAGCAGATGCTGCTTGGGTGAACGGGTCAGGGCCACCAGCAGGCCCGCGATGCCGCCCAGCAGGAAAAAGACGACTCCGAGGACGGCATGAGCCTTCATGAGGCTCTCCGCCGATTTGTGAAAATAGAGCCCGGAAGCGGGACACTTCCGGAACATGCTACCCATCATGGCGATCTCTCCCTTTTCCTTACTTCACGTGGATTTTGCCGAGCATGGTGTGATGATTCACCCCGCAGTATTCGTTGCAGACGATGCCGAAGTCGCCGCTTTTGTCGGGGGTGATGGTGATCACGGTCTCATACCCGGGAATGATCTCCAGGTTGACGTTGGTGGGCTGCAGCGAAAAGCCGTGCAGCCAGTCCAGAGAGGAGATGTGCAGCCGGTAGCTCTGCCCCTTTTGCAGTTCGAGAATGGGGTACCATTCCCAGAGACGGGCCAGCATGTAGACATCGGACCCCGGAGGCGGAGCCACCACCGGCGTGTCGCCCTTGCCCTCCTTGCGGACGGTGTGAGCGGCAACCATCTTCTCGACCTTGGCCTGATAGGTTTCGGGCTTGGTGCGATACGATTCGTTGGAGAGGTTCTGGCGTCCGAAGACGTGCCAATAAGGCATCCACAGGAAGAGGATCAAACACCACAACAGGGCGATGACGATCCACATCCCCTCGATGCGATCCAGCGGCTGTTTCCACCAGATACGGTGGGAGGGAGGCGTAATGCTCATGAAGAAATCTCCGGATGAAGTTGACGAAGATCAGGCGGTCACGGCGCAATCGGAATGGTGACGACCTCCATGATGCCCCAGATCAGATAGAACACGGTGGGCATGACCACGCCGAGAAACAGCAGCAGGAACGGATTGTCCAACACACGCTGCATTACCGGTATCGGTTCTTCCCCTCCGGGTAGATCCCTCTCCTCTCTCATGCCTTTTCCTCCTTTAGGTGCAAACGTTTAGCAGACGATTAAAGAATGGCCGACAATACCTTCTTCCCGGGCCGGATGGGCTTGGCGAGGCGAGGGAGTCGGATGAAATTTTCAGTGTGCAGCCTAACGGAAGAGGCCTCGAAGAGGATTGATTTGTGTCAAGAACGGGCAAGAATTCGCTCCGGCTGTGTTTTTTCACACAGGCGCTCCCGGATGAAGTTGTCCGGCTCAACTTGTCAGGCCGTTTCAGGTCAGGATATACTCGGATTTGACGCTCTGAGTTGCCATGGCCGGGTGATCGATGATGCCGGCAGGCGTAACTTTCTTTCCCTGGCGGATAAAAGGATGCGATATGGAAACGGCGCAAGATCCTGAATCGGGTCAACGGGAGTGGTGGTGGTTGTCGGCCATCCTCTTGCTGGCCCTGGTGCTGCGCCTGCACGGGCTGACTTTCCAGAGCCATTGGAACGACGAACTTCAGAGCGCGGTACTCGGCGACCCGGAAATACCGCTGAACCTGGTGGTAAGGCGCACCCTGCTGGACGTGCATCCCCCCCTGTATCAGGTGGTGTTGAGGGCCTGGTACCGGACCTTCGGCTACACGGAATTCGTCGGACGCGCCCTGTCGGTGCTGTTCGGCGTCTGCGGCGTCGGGGCCTTGTACTTCCTGGGCCGGGAGGTCGCCGGGCGGCGGGTGGGCCTCTCCGCCGCCCTGCTCGGCGCCCTCAACGTGTTCCTGATCGCCTACTCCCAGGAGACCCGCTCCTACGCCCTGCTGTTTTTGTTGTCGTCTCTCTCCTGGTTATTCTTCATCCGACTGCTGAAAGATCCGCTCTGGAAGCGAACTCCCGGCTATCTTCTCTCCACGATGGCCCTGCTCTATACCCACTACTTCGGGCTGTTCGTGGTCATGGCCCAGGGGATCGCGTTCCTGGGGCACCTGCGGGTCGTACCACAGCAGCGAGGGCGCGCCCTCCGGGTGGTCGGTACTCGGGCGTCATCGCCGCCTTGTCCTTATTACCAGCTTCCCGTCAAGGAGCAGTTTCGGGAGATGGCCCGGGAGATGGGAAAACGGCATCAGGGCTATCTCCTGTATGCCTTGAAGTGGACGGATGAACTCTACAACGTCTCCTTCCGGCAACTGGGTATCGGGCTTCGGGCCAATAGAGCCGGAATCCTGGCGCAACGTTTGGCGCAAGAGAAGGCGCCACCCCGATTCTGGTTGCTGGACGGCCACGGAAAACTGGAACATGAGGACTTCATTCGCCGTTTCGGTCTGAAAGAGTTGGACCGGGTGACGCTTATCGGCGTCATCGCCCTTTTGCTGGAGTCTCCCCCGCCGGAACGGCTCTATCGACTTCGGGAGTAGGGTTGCAAGGTGCTGCGGGACATTCTTCACCCCGATAATGCCTGACTGAACTTCCGCATCGAACAAAGATCATCGGCTTTATCACGTCTCCGTTACTCCGATTATCCTTCCCGGCTGCCTCCCGGTTTGACGCGGGGTTCGGCGTATTTCGGCTTGTGCCGCACCTCTCCGGGTTCTCCGGTGCATGGTATAAAAAGGAAAAAGAATAAAAACGATGCGCGACCCCCGTCGACAACTCAACAGGAAAGTGGTCTTGTCGGCGAAATATTAGTATAAATAAATATTCAATAACTTAAGCTAATCAATCCACGGTGTATATCCTGAAAAGTCAGATTCCCCGCAAGATTGTGTTTAACAAAATGATTCGAATAGTGTATGGTAATTATGGGGATCCGGATAAGAAAGTCCCGTGAATTCAACGTGATGAGCAAATAATGTCACGAATTCGTCATTGATAATGCCAACAGGTTTGTCACTAAAATAATGATAGGGTATGGCAAGGCCATGGTGATTTTCGGATCGGTTGCCACGGTTCCGGACCCGAACCCGGAGCGGAGACGACGTATGCGGCCTGCATTGTTCACCTTGAATGCCGAATCCAGCTTCCACGGCAGGGTGACGGTTATTCTGCTGGCGGCCAACCTCTTCGTCTGGGGGCTGGCGGGGTGGTCCCTGCTGGAGAGTCGGCAACAGTATCGCGAGGAGGCGGAGGTCACCACCCGCAACCTGGCCAGCGTATTGGAACACGCCATCGCCGGCGTTCTGGACAAGATCGACATCGCCCTCGTCGCCGTGGTGTCGGAGGTGGAACGGCAACTGGCCGCCGGCAGCCTCGACGGGTCGGCTCTGGGCCGACACATGGCCCGCATCCAGGCCACCATTCCGGAGATCACCAGCCTGCGCGTCACCGATGCCGAGGGCAACGTGCGTTACGGCAACGAGGTGACCGCCTCCACCCGCATCAATCTGGCGGACCGCAGCTTTTTCACCCGGCAACGGGACGAACCCGCCTCCGGGCTGGTCATCGCCGAACCGGTGCTGGCCCGCATCAGCAAAACCTGGGTGGTGCCCCTCTCGCGGCGCATCAACGGAGCCGGTGGAACCTTCGCCGGGGTGGCCTACATCAATATCCCCCTGGACTATCTGGCCCAAACCTTCTCCCGCCCCGCCATCGGCCACGACGGCCTGATCGCCTTGCGCGAGGCCACGAACCTGGGCCTGGTCTTCCGTTATCCCAAACCACGGGATATCGCCGGCCATCTGGGAGACCCCCGCCTGCCGGCGGTCTATCGCCAGCGGGTGGAGGCCGGCGTCGCCGGAGGCACCTTCACCGCAAGCGGCGACCCCGACGGCGTGGAACGCACCACCTCTTTTCGCCGGGTGGCCCGTCATCCTTTCATCATCAGCGTCGGCCTCTCCATCACCACCCTTCTGGCCGAGTGGTGGCAACAGGCGTGGGCCATGGGGCTGCAGGTGAGCCTCTTCGGCTTCTTCACCCTTGTTGCCGGTTCAATGCTGCATCAGGCCTGGCGGCGGCAGACGGAGGCGGCCCTCCGCTTCGAACGGGAGGCGGCGGAACGCCGGCTCCGGGAGGAGGAGCTGCGACGGCTCAATCAGAAGCTCGACCAACTGGTCACCGAACGCACCGTGGAGTTGCGGGCCGCCAATCGGGAGTTGCAGACCGCCTCCCACGCCGCCGCCCACAACCTGCGCGCCCCTTTGCGCGCCCTCAACGGCTTTTCCGCCGCCCTGCTGGAAGAGGCGGGCGACCGCCTGAATGCCGGGGAGAAGGAGTTCCTGCAGCTGGCGCTGCAGAGCGCCGGGGAGATGGAGCAGTGTGTCGAGGGTTTCCTGCGTCTGGTCCGAGCCACCAGCGAGGGACTTTCCCGTCAGAACGTGGATCTCTCCACCCTGGCCGAATCGATTCTGGCCGACTGCCGTGGCCGGGATGCGCAGCGTGTGCTGGTCTCGGAGGTGACGCCCGGCATGAGCGTTTCGGGGGATCCCCACCTGTTGGCCGTCGCCCTGGGCTGTCTGCTGGACAACGCCTGGAAATTCAGCGCCGGTCGGCCCGTGAGCCACATCACCTTCACCTGTGCCGTCGAGGCGGGCCAAACCACCTATTGTCTGCGGGACAACGGCGTCGGTTTCGACATGGCTCATGTGGAACGCCTTTTCCTGCCGTTTCAAAGAGCCCATCGGGCCGGGGAGTTTCCCGGCACCGGGGTGGGGCTGGCCATCGCCCAACGCATTATCGCCCGTCACGGCGGGCGCATCCGAGCCGAGTCGACGCCCGGCCAGGGAGCCCTGTTCCTCTTCACCTTGACCCCGGGAGAGCGTCATCATGAGCCGTCAGACTGAAATCCTGCTGGTGGAGGACAACCCCAAGGATGAAAAACTGACCTTGCGGGCTTTGCAGCGCGTGGGCAACCGGGTCGTCGTGGTGCGGGACGGGGAGGAGGCCTTGGACTATCTCTTCGCCCGGGCTTCCTATGCCGCGCGTTCCGTCGCGGAGGTGCCGGCGGTGGTGTTGCTGGATCTGCAACTGCCCAAACTCGATGGCCTGGAGGTGTTGCGCCGCATTCGCGCCGATGCGCGGACCCGCTTGGTGCCGGTGGTTATTCTCACCTCGTCGGACGAGGAGCAGGATCGTTTGCAGGGTTACGAGTCGGGGGCCAACAGTTACGTCTGCAAGCCGGTGGAATTTACCCGTTTCACCGAGGCGGTGGCCCAGTTGGGCCTCTATTGGCTGCTGGTCAACCAACCGCCTCCGGGGGTATAGATCCGTTGCCGTTCAATATGTTATCTTTTAAGTATCAAAAAAAGAAAATGTTCTGTCCTTTGACTTTTCTGCCGCCCTAGACAAAATTTAGCAAAAAATTACGTAACTATTCATGGCCCTGTGCAACGCGACATGACGAAGTCAACGGCGAAAGGAAAAATCCCAGGGGTGCCCCCTGGACCCGTTGGGGGGGATAATCCCCCCCAAACCCCCGTATACCTGAACAGATACAAATTTACGGACAACGTCAACGGACAGAACATTTTCTTTTTTTGATTTCTAAAAGATAAAATATTAAAAGGAATATCGTCTGCGGGAGGTGCCCCATGCGCTTCAATACCATCATCTGGCTGAACATTCTGCTGGGCGGCCTCTTTCTGCTGGCCGGGCTGGCCACCGTGACCCTCGTGGAACACCACGTCAAGGCACAGGCCCTGCGCGACGCCGAAGAGAAGGCGCGTCTCCTGCTGGATCGCAATCTGGCCACCCACCACTATTTCGCCGAACGACTCAAACCCGCCGTCTTCGCCGCCCTGGAGGGGCATGCCGACCGGGACTATTTCGACCCCGCCTGGATGTCATCCACCTACGCGGTGCGCCATATCGATGCCTGGTTTCAGCAATTGGCCCAAAAGCCGTATTACTATAAAGAGTGCGCCATCAACGCCCGCAGTCCGGAAAACGAGGCCGACGCCGAAGAGCGGGAGTTCATCGGACGGCTCAACCGGGAACCCGAGCTGATGGTGCAATCGGAAATCCGCGACCTGGCGGGGCAACCCTTTTTCGTGGTGCTGCGTCGCGGCGAGGTCATGGAAGAGGCTTGCCTGCGCTGCCACAGCCAGCCGGAGAAGGCTCCGGGCGATCTGGTGAAACAGTTCGGTCCCACCCGCAGTTTCAACCGGCAGGTGGGCGAGGTGGTTTCGGCCATCTCCATTCGCATTCCCCTGGCGGAAGCCTATGCCAACGCGGACGATTTGACCCGGCGTCTCTCCACCATGCTGGCGGCGGTGCTGCTGTCGTTGTTCCTCCTGCAGTTCAACGTGCTCCGGGCCCAGGTCTTCGGACCCATGCTGCGCCTGGTGGAATTCATCAAAGAACCGCCGGTGCTGCCGGGGGCCTACCTGATTCCACGAGGGGGCCGGGAGGTGCGGGAGCTGACCGAGGCCTTCAACCAACTGCTGGAGGGACACCGTCGCCTGGAAAACGAGTTGCGCTTGTCCAACCAGAATCTGGAACAGCGGGTGGCCAGCCGCTCCAGTGATCTGCTCGATGCCAACCGGGAGCTGGAGGCCTTCATCTACGCCGTCTCCCACGATCTGCGCGCCCCGTTGCGCGCCATCGACGGCTTCAGCGCCGCGCTGCTGGAGGATTGCGCCGACCGGCTGGACGAGGGGAGTCTGGAGAATCTCCGTACCGTGCGGGAGAGCAGTCAGGAGATGGGCCGCCTCATCGAAGGACTGTTGCGCCTCTCCCGCGCCACGCGCGGCGAGTTGTACCACGAGTCGGTGGATTTGAGCGCGTTGGCCGAAAAGGTGGTTGCGGAGTTGCGTCGCCAGGAGCCGGAGCGCCGGGTGGCGTGCCGCATCGACCCCGGCCTGACCGCTTGCGGCGATACCCGCCTGTTGCGAACCCTGCTGGAAAACCTTCTGGGCAACGCCTGGAAATACACCGCCCGAAAAGAGGAGGCTCTCATTTTCTTTTGCGCCACAGAGCGGAACGGGGAACGGGTCTTCGAGGTGCGGGACAACGGCGCCGGGTTCGACATGGCTCAGGCCGGAAAACTCTTCACCCCCTTCCATCGGCTGCATCCCGGCGCCGATTTTCCCGGTACGGGCATCGGTCTGGCCACGGTGCAACGCATCGTGGCCCGCCACGGGGGGCGCATCGGGGCCGAGGCGGAAGCGGAGCGCGGAGCCACCTTCTTCTTCACCCTGAATCCCGGATCATGAGTGGGGAGAGGCAGGATCGCGAGATGATGGGGACACGGTTGAACATTCTGGTCATCGAGGATTCGGAACAGGATTTCCGGTTGTTGACCCGCCTGTTGCAGAAACAGGACCTGGAAGCCAACCTGCATCGGGTCGACTCCCTGAAAAGCATGCGGGAGGCCATGCGGGTCGGACGTTGGGATGCGGCGCTGTCCGATTACAAGATGCCGGGTTTCAGCGCGGAAGCCGCCCTGGAGGTCTGGCTCGCCGAAGGCGACATGGCCCCGTTCATCGTGGTTTCCGGGGCCATCGTGGACGAGGAGGCCGTGGCCCTGCTGCGCAGCGGAGCCAAGGATTTCGTTCCCAAGGAGAACCTCTCCCGCCTGGCGCCGGCCATCCGGCGCGGCTTGCGGGATGCCGAGGAGAGTCGTCTGCGCCACCAGGCGGAAAAGGCCCTGCGCCTCTCCGAAGCCCGTTTCCGTCAGCTTTTCAACAAGGCCCCGGTGCCCATGGGTTTCGTCAACCGGGAAGGGGTCATGATCGCCATCAATGCCCGTTTCGAGCAGGCCTTCGGCTATTCCCTGGCTGATCTGCCCACCATCGACCACTGGTGGCATCGGGCCTATCCCGATCCGGGCTATCGGCAGTGGGTGCGGGACAAGTGGGAAGAGGCCCTGCGCCGGGCCCAGGAGAGCCAAAGCGACATTGCTCCCGGCGAATACCGCGTCACCTGCCGCGATGGTCAGTCGCGGCTGATGCAGATTTCCGGCATCTTCATCGACGGCGGTGTGCTGGCCACCTTCCTCGATGTCACCGAAAGCCGGCGCATTCAGGACGCCCTCAAACAGAGCGAAGAGCGTTACCGGGGCATCGTGGAGGAGCAGACCGATCTGATCTGCCGTTATCTGCCCGATGGCACCCTGCTCTTCGTCAACGAGGTATTCGCCCGATTTTTCGCCACCACCCCGTGTGAGCTGGCGGGCAGCTCCTGGTACCATCTGCTGCCGGCGGAAGAGATCCCCCGCTTCGAATCGCTGTGGAACACCCTGTCGCGGCAACAGCCGCAACGCATCACGGAGTTGAGCATGCGCTCCGGAACGGGTGAATCGTGTTGGATGCACTTCGTCAGCCGGGGTCTGTTCGATCACCACGGCCACCTGGTGGAGGTGCAGACCGTGGGCCGGGACATCAGCGAGCGGCGGCGGCTGGAAACCGCGTTGCGCGATTCCCGTGATGCGGCGGAGACCACCTATCAGGCCTTGCGGGAATCCAACGAATTTCTGGAGAAACTCTTCAATACCACCCATCTGGCCGTGGTTTTTCTGGACCGGGAGTTCAATTTCATCCGGGTCAACCGCTCCTATGCCCGGGCGGGGGGGCGGGAAGCGGACTATTTCGTCGGCAAGAACCACTTCGAACTCTATCCCCATGCGGAGAACGAGGCCATCTTCCGCAGGGTGGTGGCCACCGGGGAGCCCTATTCGATACTGGCCAAGCCTTTCGAGTTTCCGGACCATCCCGAGTGGGGCACCACCTATTGGGACTGGACCCTCCATCCTGTCACCGGCGGCGATGGCGAGGTGGCGTGGCTGATCTTCATGTTGCGCGACGTGACCGAGGACAAACGGGCCCAACTGGCGCTGCTGGAGGCCAAGGAGAAGGCGGAGACGGCCAATCGGGCCAAATCGGAGTTTCTGGCCACCATGAGCCACGAAATCCGCACTCCCATGAACGTGGTGGTGGGCATGGGGGATCTGCTGCTCGACTCGGGGTTGAACGCGGATCAGGAGGGTTTCGTGCAGCGCATGCAGACGGCGGGCAACAATCTGCTGGAGCTGATCAACCAGATACTGGACTACTCCAAGATCGAGGCGGAGTGTTTCCGCATCGTGGAGGAGCCGGTGAATCTGCGTCAACTGTTGGACGAGGTGATTGCGCCGTTGGAGATGGTGGCGCGGGGCAAGGGGCTGACGGTGAGTTGGGAGGTGGCCCCGGAGGCGCCGGAGTGGGTGTGGACCGATCGGGTTCGCTTGCGGCAGGTGCTGTTCAATCTGTTGGGCAACGCCATCAAGTTCACCGAACAGGGGGCCATCCGGCTGCGAGGGTGGATGGATGAGGCCGGGTTCGTGCAAATCCAGGTGACGGATACGGGCATTGGTATCGGCGGGGATCATCTGGAGGCGATATTCGAGCGTTTCACCCAGGCCGATACCAGCATCACCCGGCGTTACGGGGGGACGCGATTGGGGTTGTCGCTGTCGCGGCGCATCGTGGAGTTGATGGGGGGGCGCATCTGGGTGGAGAGTCAGTTGGGGCGGGGCAGCACCTTTCATCTGGCGCTGCCGTTGCGGCAGGCCGATCCGCCCGAGGTTCGCGAGGAGCGCGGGGTTTGTGGCGATACCGCGATGCAGGCCTCGTTGCGTTTGTTGTTCGTGGAGGATTCGGAGGACAATCGGATGTTGTTGCGGGCCTTTTTGAAACGCACGCCGCATCGTTTGTGTTTTGCCGAGGATGGGGAGCAGGCGGTGCGACTGGTTCAGGAGAGCGCTTTCGAGTTGGTGTTCATGGATGTGCAGATGCCGGTAATGGACGGGTATACGGCGACGCGCACCATTCGGGAGTGGGAGGAGCGCAACGGGTTGCCGCGCCTGCCCATCGTGGCCTTGACGGCTCATGCTCTGGAGGGGGAGGCGGAGCGCAGCCGGCAGGCGGGGTGTGATTTGTATCTGAGCAAACCGATCAAGAAGCAGCGCCTGCTGGAGGTGATCGCGCAGTTCGAGCGGAGGGGGAGTGATTGCCTGAACCGCAATCCTCTTGGGATGTAGAGTTCCGTGGTCTATTCAGTCATACGGGGGTCCGGGGGGGATTATCCCCCCCGGCGGGGTTCGGGGCGGAGCCCCGAGGTGTTGACGTGGCCGTCGCGGTCCGCAGCATAAAAAGAAAGCGCACCAAACCACCACCCGCACGAACCGGACAACCCGCTGCGGACCGCGGGGGGGCAAGGGGGGGCCTCATCCCCCCATCTTTGAAC